>NZ_RZOM01000642.1:0-3568 GCF_003999175.1 Mesorhizobium sp. M7A.F.Ca.ET.027.03.2.1
GCTTCAGCACGCCCATCTGCCGGACCGAGCCCTGGCTCAGCGGCTGGTCCGGCCGCGCCGATCCGGCGAGTTCCGGCCCGATCCATTCGCCGGGATCGATCGTCGCCATCATCTCGCGGCGATAATCGTCCTCGCGCAGCACCAGTTCGAGAAGCTGGCGGCGCGGCGCGAACAGCGCCATCCAGAAGCCGCCATAGGAAGCGGGCGACAGGCGTGACGGATAGGCCGGCAGATCTTCCACGATCGCCACCGGATGGGGGGATTTCCGATCGAGGGCGACGATACGATGGCGCCAGCTTTCGCTGATCGCCAGACGGCCGTTGCCGAGCATGACCGCGCCGTTGGGAAATGCCAATCCGGCTGCAAGCTCACGCTGGGAGCCGCTGTCCGGATCGATGGCGAGCACGACGCCGCTGCTGCCGCCCTCCATCAGATCGCGCTTCCAGTCGCGCGCCGGATGCTTGCGCGAGCCGACACACAGGTAGAGCGAGCCATCCACGGTAAAGAGCCCGGCGGTGAGGCAGGACGCCACGCCGCCTGGCAAGCCGATGCGCCTCCAGGTGCCCGGCTGCCCGATTTGCAGGCCTTCACCCTCGATGCCGACGGCAAGGCGGCCATCGGGCGCGGATGCGACAAAGCTGATCGGCGCCGCGAACTCCGCTATTGCGACCGCCGAAGCGCCCGCTCTCCCAAGGTCGATCCGAAAGAGCGTGTTGCCGCTGCTGCACAGCAGTCTCGCTGGCGACGCAACGAGATTGTCGATGGCGGGAAGCGACAGCAGCCGCTCCGCCTCTTCCAGGCGGTTGTCCGGTTTGAAGACGCCGTCCATGGCCGGCACGCTGATGCCGGCATCATCAGCCGAAAACAGCCGGCGGACGAACGTGCCTAACCCCGCCATCAGCGCATCCCCCAGTAATCGTCATGCGCCGTCCATTGCGGATCGGCGCCTTCGATGCGAACGCGGCCGATGCGGTTGTTGGAGACGCCGCCCAGATAGAGCCAGCCCTTGTGCTCGCAGGTCGAGGTGATCGAGGGATGGTTTTCGCCGGCCTCGTCCCACAACGCGTCGATGATCTCGCCGGTTTCCGACACGCGCAGCACGCAGCCGCGATTGATGTTGGGGAACAGCCATTCGTCGGCGGCGATCCGCTTGGCCATGCGGCGGCGAAAACCCGGCTTGCGCATGGCGAGATCGAAGGTTCTGGTGCGCATGCCGAGCAGCGCGATCCAGTAGGTTCCGTCGGAGCCGCGGTTGAGATTGTCGGGATAGCCCGGCAAATTGTCGAGGAAGATTTCACGCTTGCCCTTGTCCGGTCCGTCGAACCAGTAGCGGCTGATGCGGCACGCCCATGTCTCGGCAAAGAGCAGCGACTGGCCGTCGCGGCAAATGGTGACGCCGTTGGGAAAGATCAGGCCGCGCAATATGGTGCGGGTCGAGCCGGTCCTCGGATCATGGCAGATCAGCCGGCCGTTGCCCCTGCCCTCCAGCGCATCGACCGCCCATTCAGACATCTCGTAGCGGATCGTCGCTTCACTGAAGAAGATGCGCCCGTCCGGCGCGATGTCGAGATCGTCGGGAAGCCTCAGCCGCGAATCGTCGATCACCGACAGCAGGCTGCGATTGGTTTCGTCGGTGACTTTCGCCACCGTCCCGTCCGGCGAGACGCGGTAGACGCCCATGCCGCCGACGCAGGTGAGCAGGTCGCCATTCGGCGCGAAGGCCAGCCCCAGCGGATGACCGCCGATACGGGCGAAGACCTCGCTGCGCGCATAGTCGGGCGCGAGGAAACGGACGATCGTACCGTGCCGCGTACCGGTATAGAGATTGTCGTCGCGGTCGAGGACGACGTCCTCGGGACCTTCGACCGCGCCAAGCCCTATGAGCTCCGCCGCGCCAAGCCTGTCATTGACGGCAAGCACGTCGGTTCCGGTCGGCGGCGTCAAATTCGGCAGCTTCAGATAGGTCGGCGAGACATAGACTTTGCTCAACAGCTTGCCGCGGTTCTTCACCCATTTGGCGTCGAACAGCACGGCGGCGATCAGCACCAGACCGAGGATCAGCTGGTTGACCGAGCCGGGCATCGACAGGCGGATGAGGCCGCTGGTCAGGATCAGCACCAGGATGGAGCCGATCACCGCATTGCCGACCGAACCGCGGCCGCCACCCAGCGAAACGCCGCCAAGCACCACGGCGGTCAATACGGAAATCTCCAGCCCTATGCCGGTGTCGGCGCCGGTGCTGCCGAGCCGGGCGGAAAACAGAAAGGCAGCGATCGCGGTCAGCAGGCCCGATGCGACATAGGCGAGGCAAACCGTCAGCTTGACGTTGATGCCGGCATTGTAGGCGGAGCGGCGCGCACCGCCGACGGCGCGCAACCGCCATCCTGGCCTTAGCCTTGACAGGACGATATGCGCGCCAAGGGCGATGACGGCGAAAATGGCGAAGGAGACGGGCAGGCCGTAGAAGGTGCCGAAGCCGATCAGGTCCCAGGTCGGGGAGACCGGTATCGAGCCGACGATCGCGCTGGCAAGCCGGGGAAAGATGATGTCGTAGAGCGCCCGGTAGATGACCAGTGTCACCAGAGTGGTTATGAAGGCGCGCAGCCTGAGATAGCCGATCAGCACCCCGTTGAGCAGCCCGCAGACGAGGCCCGTGGCTAGCGTCGCGATCAATGCCACGCCGACCGGCAGGCCGGCAACGTTCATCGATACCAGGGCGGCAAGCACGCATAGCGCGAACATCGAGCCGACCGAGAGGTCGATGCCGCCCGAGAGGATGACGATGGTGAGCGCCAGTGCGATCAGGCCGAATTCCGACACCTGGCGGGCGAGATCGGTAAGGTTGCCGACCGAGAAATAGCCAGGGATGATCCACGTCATGACGAGGATCGTGACCACCAGCGCCAATGCCGGAATGACGTTGTCGATCCAGCTCTTGGTCAGCAATTCGCCGAACAGGCGGTCCGGCAAAAGCCGGTACCGCAGCCGTGAAAGCGCATCGCTGGTGGCCATAAGTCAGGATTCCCTACTTCAGATCGTCCAGCGTCCAGCAATTGCGCTGGTTGACGTTGGCCTTGGTGATCTGCGTCAGAGGATTGAAATAGAGCGTCTTGGTCTCGCCGGCGGTACCGTCGGAGAGCAGCAGCCTTGCGATCTCCGCATTCAGGATTTCGCCCTGCAGCGGCACGTTGTAGCTGATGTAGAGATTGAACAGGCCCTTCTCGACATTCTCGCAGCCGACCCTGTTGCCGCCGCCGCTTGTGACGAGGAAGACCTGGTCGCCCTTGCCGGCCTGCTGGATCGCAGACGCCGTGCCGGTGTCCTGATTGTCCCAGATGCCGATGGCGCCGCAAAGATCCGGATGCTGTTGCAGCACGGTCTCCATGATCGAGCGCGCCTTTTCCGGATTGTATTCGGTGGCCTGCTGCGAAACGACCTGGATGTCGGGATGCTGGTTCAAGACACGGTAGATGCCGTCGAGTTGGAACACGTCGGATGCCGCCGTCGGCACGCCGGTGTCGATAGCGACCTTGGTCGAAGCACCCTTGCCGGGGCTGCATTTGTCGAC
>NZ_RZOM01000643.1:0-3552 GCF_003999175.1 Mesorhizobium sp. M7A.F.Ca.ET.027.03.2.1
CGGCTGCTTCTGCGGCGCCGGCCTCAACGCCATCGATACGGCGGATGCCTATTCGCGCTGGGTTCCCGGCCACAAGGGCGGTGAATCGGAAACCATCATCGGCAAATGGATGAAAGACCGTGGCAATCGCGACAAGGTCGTGGTGATCACCAAGGTCGGTTCGGATATGGGGCAGGGGCACAAGGACCTGTCCGCCGCATACATCGAAGAGGCCGTCGACGCATCGCTGAAGCGGCTGCAGACCGAAGTCATCGACCTCTATCTGTCGCACTGGCCGGACCCTGCAACCCCCTACGAAGAAACGCTTGGCGCCTACGAGAAGCTGCTCGCCAAGGGCAAAATCCGCTATGCCGGCTGTTCGAATCTCGACGCCGGCCAGTTGCGTGCTGCACTCGATGTGGCGAGCTTGCGCAGTCTGCCGCGCTACGAGGTGCTGCAGCCGGAATACAATCTTTACGATCGCTCGTCCTTCGATGGGCCGTTGCGCGATCTATGCGTGGCCGAGGACATCGGCGTCATCACCTATTTCAGCCTGGCCAAGGGTTTCCTCAGCGGCAAATACCGCAGCGAGGCCGACCTCGGTCAAAGCCCGCGTGGCGGCGGGGTAAAGGACTATCTCAATGCGCGCGGCATGCGCATCCTTGCGGCACTCGACGCGGTTTCATCAAGGCATTCGGCCAAGCAGGCGGAAGTCGCGCTTGCCTGGGTTATCGCTCGGCCGGGCGTCACCGCGCCGATCGCCAGCGCCACCAAGCCTGAACAGATGGACAGCCTGATCAGGGCGGCGTCGCTGAAACTGACCGCCGCCGACATGACCGAACTCGACAGAGCGAGCGGCTGAAGCTTCAGGCGCGACGCCTCGCACGAACGTCCAAGACGCCACTCTGGTCCTGCCATACCGTCTCTTCGCACAAGGCAGGACAGAGGAGAAAATGACTGAGCCGCTTCTTTCGCAGCCGGAGTTTTGGGGACAACTTCTCGCGCTCGTGCTTGCCGCCCTGGTGATCATGGGCAGCCCGGGTCCGGCAACGATAAGCGTTACCGCCGTTGGGGCCGCCTTCGGTTTGCGCCACTCGCTGGGCTATGCCTGGGGAATCATCCTGGGCACGATCGCCGTGCTTCTGGTTGTCGCGACCGGGGTCATGGCGGTGCTTACCTCGATGCCGAAGCTGGCGCCGTTGCTGGCTTTCGCCTCGGCGGCCTACATCCTCTATCTCGCCTTCAAGATCGCCACGGCGCCGCCCATGGCAGCACGCGGCGCGGAGGCTTCGTGTCCAACATGGCTGGCTGGTTTCTTTCTCGCGGTCGCCAATCCAAAGGCCTATGTGGCGATCGCCGCCGTGTTCGCCGGTGCTTCGTCCAAACAGGGCGCCACTGAGCTTGGTCCATGGCTGAAGCTGATGGCTCTCGCGCTGATGATCGTCGCCATCCATGCTCTGTGGCTTGTCTTGGGAGTGGCATTCGCGCGCTTCCTGCGCCGGCCGGCGGCCTCGCGGATCGTCAACCTGGTCTTTGCCGCGACGCTGGTGTTGACCACCGCGCTGGCCGTGTTCGGCTGAGAACTGCCGGTAGGAGACTTCCGGTTCAGGCTTTGTGTCTTGCGGCGTTGTCCAGCTCTTGCAGTCTTTTCACCGCTGTCGGCGGCAAGGCAGGCGGGTTTGGGCCGCGCGCGGCTTCAATCAGGAACTGGTCGCAGGCAGCCTCGGTCTCGCCGATCAGCCGGGCCATGAATTCGTCCTTGCTCAGTCCCGGTGGGATCGGCGGCAGGAACCGCGCCTTCACGGTGCCGGGGTAGCGCAGGAATTTGCGGCGCGGCCAATAGAGGCCGGCGACATGGGCAACCGGCACCACCGGAACGCCAAGCTGCGCATAGATTTCGACGATGCCGTATTTGTAGGCGGGTTCGTCGCCCGGCGCGCGTCTTGTCCCTTCGGGGTAAATGATGAGCTGGCGGGGATTGCGCGCCATCTCCGCCTTGGTCGCGGCGACCACGGCCTTCAGCGCTTTCGAACGGCTGCCGCGGTGAACCGGGATCATGCGCATCTTCATGATGTACCAGCCGAAGAACGGGATCCAGGTGAGCTCGCGCTTCAGGATGTAGAGAGGGTCGTGAAGATAGGGAAAGAAGGCGATCGCATCCCAGAACGACTGGTGTTTGGGGGCCAGGATGAAGGAGCCTTCGGGCAGGTTTTCCCGGCCGGTGATCTCGCTCTTCGTTCCGGCGATCTTGTCGTAAAGCCACATCGAGGTGCGCGACCAGAATTTCGGCACGAACCAGGCGCGGTGCCGGGGCGACAGGAAATAGTATGGGGTCCAGAGGATCATCTGGACGATCAGGTTGACGTAAAAGACGAAATTGAACGTCAGCGATCTGATGTAGAGCATTTGGGGGGAGCCCGGTGAGGAGGTGAGCGTTGGTTACACCAAGCGCGGGAAAAAAGGAAATGGCCGCAGGGCGCTTTGGTTGGCAACGAAGAACGGTCGCCAATGGGAGATTGGCCTGGTTCCGCTACATCAGCTGTGCCAGCCGCTCCTTCAGGCGCGGGGCGGCAAAATCGAGGAATGCGCGCAGCTTGACCGGCAGCAGGCCGTGGCCCGCATGCACCAGGCTTACAGGCCATGGCGCCGGCTCGAATTCCTGCAGCAGGATGCGCAGCGTGCCGGACCGCAGCGCGGCTTCGATCTGGTAGGAAAGCACGCGTGTCAGTCCGACGCCGGCAATCGCGGCATCGATGGCCGCTTCGGCGGTGTTGACCTGAAGCCGCGAGCGGACCCGAACCGGGATTTCGGCCTTGCCCCTGATGAAGCTCCAACTGGCGGCGGAGGCAAGTCCCTCGAAGGTGATGCAATCGTGTGTTTCCAGATCCGCCGGGGCCGTTGGCGTGCCGTGTTCGGCCAGATAGGCCGGGCTGGCGCAAACGACGCGGCGGATCGCGCCGACGCCGATGGCGACCAGGCTCGAATCGGGTAACTGGCCGATGCGGATGGCGAGATCGAAATGGTCCTCGACCAGCTGGGTTATGCGGTCGGCCAATGTCAGTCGGATGTCCACGTCGGGATAGGCGGCGAGAAAGCCGGTGACGACCGGCAGCACGTGCAGGCGGCCAAAGACGACCGGCGCGGTGATGGCCAGTTCGCCGGTCGGAGCACTGTATTCGCCGGCTGCCGTGCGTTCGGCCTCGCCGACGTCGTCGAGGATGCGGCGGCAGGCGGCAAGATAGGTCTGGCCGGCATCGGTCGGTGTCAGCCGTCGCGTCGAGCGATTCAGGAGGCGTGTGTTCAGATGGCGCTCGAGATCGGAAATCTTGCGGCTGACCGTCGCCAGCGGAATGCCGAAACGGCGGCTGGCTGCTGAAAGGCTGCCGGCCTCCACCGCGGCGACAAAGAGCGACATGGCTTCGAGACGATCCATAGCTTCTTCCGGAAAATGGAAGGACAGGTTACGAATATGTCATCTGCATTTGAATGATGGAAGGCTCTATATTATGTCTGTCGGCCTGCCCGCAGCATGGCCCACAAAGGAGTTGCCATGTCCGAAGCCCGCCCGCCGCT
>NZ_RZOM01000644.1:0-3540 GCF_003999175.1 Mesorhizobium sp. M7A.F.Ca.ET.027.03.2.1
TTGCACCATAAGCCATGGTCGAGGCGATCGAGCCCAGGGCGCTGCCGACCGAGTAGAAGATCATGTAGCCGCCAACCAGGCGGCTGCGCGCATCCGGGCGGCGGGCGAAGATCAAGCTCTGGTTGGTGACGTGGACGGCCTGGATCGCCAGATCCAGCATGACTATGCCGGCGACGAGCAGCCACAGAGACATGCCCATGAAGGCGATCGGCAGCCAGGCCGCCATCATCAGCAGTAGGCCGAGTCCGGTGACCAACTGGCGCGGCCGCGATCGACGAGGCCGCCGGTCCAGCGCGCACCGAGCGCGCCGGCGACGCCCGCAAGGCCGAAAAGCCCGATCTCGGTATGCGAAAGTGAAAATGGCGCAGCACTCAACGGCAGCACCAGCGGCGCCCACAGCACGTTGAAGCTGGCGAAGATCAGCATGGCCAGCACCGCCCGCACGCGCAGCAGCGGCTCCTGTACGAACAGCAGCAGCACCGAAGCGAGCAGGCGCGGATAGGATGTGCGTGGCCGCTCCGCCTCGTGGCGCGGCAGGATCAGGTAGAGAACCATCGCCATGACGAGCGTCAACATGGCCGAGACAAGATAAACCCAGCGCCAGCCGGCGAAATCGGCGACGACGCCCGAAGCAAAGCGGGCGAGCAGGATGCCCAGGATGACGCCGCTGGTGACGGTGCCGACCGCCCGCCCCCGCTGCGACGCTACGGCGAGGTCGGCAGCGAAGGCGACCAGCACCTGCACCACCACCGCAAGCAGCCCGACCACCGCCAGGCTCGCCAGCAGCATCGCCGCATTGGGCGCGACCCCGACCGCCACCAGCGCCACGGCAGACAGAATCGCCTGCCCGGCAATCAGCTTGCGGCGATCGAACAGGTCGCCCAGCGGCACGATGAAGAACAGGCCGAGCCCATAGCCGATCTGCGTTACCGTCACCACGATGCCAACCGAAGCCGGCGCGATAGCAAAATCATGCGCCATGGCGTCGAGCAGCGGATGGGCGAAATAGACATTGGCAACGCTCAGGCCGCAGGCGATGGCGAAGATCAGCGCGGTCAATCGTGACAATCCCGCAGGCGGCGGCGCCACCCGAGGCGGCCCATCGGATTGCTCGAGGCTTGTTGCACCGCTGTTCACCACCTGCATGTTCATGTCTGCTCTCTCCATAAAAGGTTTCAACTTGAAACCTCTTGCTGGATAGGCAGAACAGTTTTATGTTGCAACCGAAAATCGAATGCTGGACCAACGACTGCCATGGTGAAACGAACGAGCCACCACGAAGCGGATTGCCTCATAGCGCGACCACTGGACGCGATTGGCGACTGGTGGTCGCTGCTCATCGTGCGTGACGCGTTCGACGGCTTGCGGCGCTTCGGCGAATTCCAGAAGAGCCTCGGCGTCGCCAAGAACATCCTGTCGTCGCGGCTGCGCAATCTCGTCGCGCATGGCATCCTCGAAACGGTCCCGGCACCCGACGGCAGCGCGCACCATGAATATGTGCTGACGCAAAAGGGACGCGGCCTGTTCTATGTCCTGGTTGCCCTGCGGCAATGGGGCGAGACCTACTTCGCCGGACCGGGCGAACCCTATACCTTCATGGTCGACAATCTCACCGGCCGGCCGATCAAGCGCCTGGAAGTCCATGCCGAGGACGGGCGGCAGCTTGCCCCCGGCGAAACCCGGCTTGCCGACTTTCGCAACCGCGAAACCGGCTGAGAGCTACTGCCTGCCAACAAGCGTGGCGGAATCGATTCCTGCTCGACCAGACAGGGAATCGGCTATCGTTTCCTGCAGCACAGAGGGTGGAGTGACCGATGAAAGCCGTCGTCTTCGAGAAATTCGGCGAAGCGCCGACGATCCAGACCGTTCCCGATCCGAAGCCGGCAGCCGATGGCGTCGTCATCAAGGTCGAGGCGACCGGTCTGTGCCGCAGCGACTGGCATGGCTGGATGGGTCATGACGATGGCATCACGCTGCCGCATGTACCGGGCCACGAACTGGCCGGTATCGTCGTCGCCGCCGGCAAGCAGGTCACCCGCTGGAAGGCCGGCGAGCGCGTCACCGTGCCGTTCGCCGTCGGCTGCGGCCGCTGCTTCGAGTGCAATTCGGGCAATCACCAGGTCTGCGAGCATCAGACCCAACCCGGCTTCACCGGCTGGGGTTCGTTCGCCGAATATGTCGCCATCGAGCACGCCGACACCAACCTAGTGCGCTTGCCCGACGAGATGGAATTCGCCACCGCCGCCAGCCTCGGCTGCCGCTTCGTCACCTCGTTTCGCGCCATCGTCGACCAGGGCCGGGTGACGCCGGGCGAATGGGTCGCGGTGCATGGCTGCGGCGGCGTCGGCCTGTCGGCGATCATGATCGCCAGCGCCATGGGCGCCAATGTCATCGCCATCGATCTCACCGACGAGAAACTGGATTTCGCCAAAAAGATCGGCGCCGTCGCCACCATCAATGCATCTACGACGCCGAACGTGGTCAAGGCGGTCAAGCAGATCACCAATGGCGGCGCACACATGTCGATGGACGCGCTCGGCCACCCCACCACCTCGTTCAATTCGATATCCAATCTGCGCCGGCGCGGCCGCCATGTGCAGGTCGGCCTGATGCTGGGCGAACATGCCCGGCCGCAGGTGCCGATGGACAAGGTGATCGCCTTCGAACTCGAAATCCTCGGCAGCCACGGCATGCAGGCCTACCGCTACCAGGCGATGATGGACATGATCCGCAACGGCAAGCTGAAGCCCGAACTGCTGGTCGGCAAGAGAATCAGTCTCGATGAGGCGCCCGCAGCCTTGATGGCGATGGGCGGCTTCGAGGGGATCGGCATCGGCGTGGTGACGAAGTTTTAGGCGAGGACGGCACCGTCGTCAGGCGATCGCGCGTCGTGGCAATTCCTGCTTCGCGAATCGCTTGGCGCCTACGACGCAGAGCACGACGCCAAGCGTGACGACCACCATCAGCGGGCTGACCTGCTCGTGCAGCAGCGTCGCTGCCAGTGCCAATCCGAAAAATGGCTGCAGCAGCTGCAACTGCCCGACCGCGGCGATGCCGCCTTGCGCCAGCCCGCGATACCAGAACACGAAGCCGATCAGCATGCTGCACAGCGAGACATAGGCAAGCCCTATCCACGCACTGACGCCGACGCCGTCGAACGACGGCGGCATGGTCATCAGCGTCAGCACCAGCATGATCGGCAGCGACAGCACCAGCGCCCAGCAGATCACCTGCCAGCCGCCGAGCTTGCGTGACAGCGCGGCACCCTCGGCATAGCCCAGGCCGCAGGCGATGATGGCAGCCAGCATCAGACCATCGCCGACCGGCGAGGCCGTCACGCCCTGCGTCAGGGCAAAACCCGCGACCAGCGCGCTGCCGATGCATGAAAACAGCCAGAACGCCGGGCGCGGACGGTCGCCGCCGCGCAGCACGCCGAAGATCGCGGTCGCCAACGGCAGCAGGCCGACGAAGATGATGGAATGGGCCGTGGTGACGTGCTTGAGCGCCAACGCGGTCAGCAAGGGAAAGCCGACAACCTGT
>NZ_RZOM01000645.1:0-3531 GCF_003999175.1 Mesorhizobium sp. M7A.F.Ca.ET.027.03.2.1
GAAGCCAGCTCTTTACATTTGCGACCGTCGGCCACGAATAGAACGATGCGTTTATTTCGACAGTGTCAAACTGCTGCGCGTAGCGGTTGAACCATTCGGATGTCGGCATCTCCACGGGATAGAAATTCCCCCGCCATTTCCAGTAGAACCACCCGGAGCAGCCGACGTAGGCTGAGTTAGCCAACTCCATCGCTGAACTGCCCGGCTCTTTCGCAGCCACCCGCGCGAGATGCATTTTCTCGGCGCGCCCTATGTTCTCGGCGCGCTGCTTTTGGCGGCGCAACTTGCGTCGCTCTCGTCGCTCTTCGAGCCCAATGTCTTTCTTTGGAGCGTTGACGTCCATTGCGTGGTCTCCGCCGTCCCAACGGCTAGCAGAGCCAATAGCTCCGCAGCAAGCTGCCTTAGCTCAACTGGTCGAAGGTGCATTGCCGGGGCGCCTTGTCCGGCCGCCACCGCAGCAGCTTCGTGCCATGCCGGAAACGGCCGCCCGTCACATGGTCGAACCGCACTTCCACCACCAATTCCGGACTCAGTGGTTCCCATTCGCCGCTGCGCTCCGTGCTCCAGCGGCTCGGTCCACCCGGCGCGTTGCCGGTGAAGCCCGGAGGCTGACGCAACGCCTCCAGACGGTCGGTCAGCGTTACACGTTCACCGTTGGAGATGGTCGAGGTGAAGCCGACATGGTCAAGCTTGCCGTCCTCGTTATAAAGACCAAGCAGCAGTGACCCGACCTCGGGGCGGTCGGAAAGGTAGCGGAAGCCGCCCACGACGCAGTCGGCAGTGCGCATCCTCTTAACCTTCACCATCGCGCGCTCGCCGGGGAGATAGGGGCCGTCAAGCCGCTTGGCGATAATGCCGTCCGTCTTGCCGCCAGCATCCTGCAACCAGGTCTGAGCTTGCTTATGGTCGAGCGTGAAGGGAGACAGTTCAACGCCTGAGGTTGCTGAGGACTTGCAGAAAGTCTCCAAGGCGCTCCTTCGTGCCGACAGCTGCTTGTCGACGAGAACTTCTCCATCGACCTCGGCCAGCATGTCGAACAGGATCAGTTTGGCGGGGGTTTCCGCCGCCAGCTTGCGAATGCGGCTTTCGGCGGGGGGCAAACGCATCTGCAAGGCGTCGAAGGAATATTCGCCGGAGCGTTCGATCAGGATTTCACCGTCGATGACGAAGCGGCCCGCCGGAAGGCCGCGCAGGCGATCGACCAATTCTGGGAAATAGCGCCCCAACGGTTTTCCGGACTTGGCGCGAATGTCCACCGCATCGCCCAACTTGAAGGCGAGACAGCGAAAGCCGTCCCACTTCGGCTCATACTGCCAGCCATCGTCCTCAACAGGAATCGCATCGGCGAGTTTAGCCTCCATGGGCCTTGTGTCGACCGGCAGGAGAAACTGTGGAGGAGCGCTCATCTTGTGCTCCGCTCACGCGATGCTTTCCAGAGGTCGAGCAGGCCCCTTTCCGTAGACGGGATCCTTGCGCAGTTTCGCGACCTCGGGAATCGTCCTGACTGCTCTCGCGTGGTCCTCGCTTGCGGCGCATTCGTCATAAGTGCCGTCAGGCGGGTAGGCGCCGACAACCAGAAAGTCGTCGCTGGCGCCAAGGCTGTGGTGAGCGGGGCCGGCACGTCTCCGGCCTTCAGGGTCGATACGCGGCCCCGCTGGCCGCCGAACTGGACCTTGCCTGATCCGCGCGCCACACCGAGCCCCTCGTGGATGCGAGAGTGATAGTGCACATAATCGTACATGCCGTTTCGCCAGGAGCTTCCCCAGCCGTTGCGTTCAAAGACGTCTTCGAAGATTGCGGCCGGATCGAACTGTCTGGGCAGCTTCAGTGCGCCACAGTAGACAATCAGCGGCCAATGCGGATGGTTCGGGATGACACCGTCACCATTGTATTGGAATGTATTTGCCTTACGCGAACGCACGAGACTATCCACATCGTTGCTCGAGGGCCGGCGCCAGCCCGTCGTCTTCTCGACCATCTTCTTTCCGCTGTCGACTATTGGCATCACATCCGCCTTGTTACCCCATCGCCGACAGGTGCCAGAGGAAGCACCGCCGGCCCGTTTAAGACTGAGCCATCCGGTGCGAAATGCGAGCCATGGCACGAGCAGTCCCAGCACTGCTCAGTAGAATTCCACGCCACTTCGCATCCCGAGTGCGTGCAGGTGGCCGAGTGCTGATGGAGCTTTCCCTCGAGATCGCGACAGGCGGCGATTTTTCGCAGGCCGTCGCGAAGGATGCCGCCTTGGCCGGGCACGAATTCGCCTGGTGACTTCAGTTCGCCGGGCAGCACGTAGCCGGCAAGATTTTTGACCACGGACAGATTCTCTCGAACGTAGTTGATCACACCCGAGGGCGTCTTGCGCGACGGCTCATAGACCGCCGCCCATGGGCTTTTCTTACCCGAAATCAGATCCTTCAGGAGCAGGCCGGACAGCGCGCCGTGTGTCATGCCCTGCCCGGAGTCGCCAGTCACCACATAGACGGACTGACTACCGGGATTGAGGCCGATAAAGGCGCAATAGTCGATCGTGTCCAGCACCTGCCCGGACCAGCGGGTGACTTCTTTGCCCAAGGTTGGCACGAGCGCGCGTATCCACGCCTCGATCGCCTCGAAACGGATGTCGCCATCGTCGGCTTCGCCGGATTTGTGATCGGCGCCACCGGCGATCAGATAGTTGACCGATCCCGGCCCCGGATTCATTCGAACGTAGTGATAGGGATCGCCGGTGTCCCAATACAGCGCGTCGGGCAGACGGCCGCGCGCCAGGGTAAAGGCCATTGCATAGGTGCGATAGGGCGACATCTTGGTGTGCAGCTGGAAACGATCGTTGATCGGTGAGTTCGTGGCGACGACCACCGACGCTGCTTCGATGACACCGCCATTCTCGGTGGGAACGCGCACACCGCCCTCAGGCAATTCCTCAACGGAGATCACGGGGCTATTGGCGAAGATACGGCCGCCTTTGTCGCGGATCGCTGACGCCAGGCCGCGAAGATATCGCAGCGGATGGAAGGTGGCCTGGTTCGGATAACGCAGGACAGGCGCCTTCTCAAAACCTTTGAGCGGCACACCGGTCACGAGCTCGGCAGCCGCTCCGACCTTTCTTGCCGCATGGAATTCCTTTTGGCGCTGATCGCGGGCTTCCTTTGGCTCGACGCCCATCGCCGGAAACAGGAAAGCGTCCAGCCGGCGGAAATTGCAGTCAATGCCAAGCTGAGCGACGTTTTCCTCGATACGCGCGACGGCCGCTTCCTGGCTTTCCTGGAAAAGCCGCGCGGTTTCTTCACCGCGCAGATTGATGAGCGTGCTCAGGCCGTCATCGCAAATCGGCGCCAGGTGTGCTGTCGTTCGCGACGTCATGCCGCCGGCAATCGAGCCGCGATCAATGACGATCACGTTCTGCCCGATGCCGGCAAGTTCGTATGCCACGGAAAGCCCGCCGATCCCGGATCCGATGATCACGGTATCGCAGCTCTTCTTTCCCGAGAATTTCGGCGCGCGGGGATAGACCTCGACTTTCATCCAAAG
>NZ_RZOM01000646.1:0-3522 GCF_003999175.1 Mesorhizobium sp. M7A.F.Ca.ET.027.03.2.1
CTGCTAATCTCCCCACTTGAGGGGGAGATGGCCGGCAGGCCAGAGGGGGGTGCTGTCCCGCCGGCATCGAAGGTTTGCACCGCCAATCCACCTGCGTTGGCCCATGGCCAGCCCTACCCTTTCCCTGCAAAATGGCCACCAAATCCTGCGAGAACCTCCCATGCGCACACTCATCTCCACCGGTTCGCCCTTCGAAAAGACCGCCGGCTATTCGCGTGCGGTGGTGCAGGGCGACTGGTGTTTCGTGTCCGGGACGACCGGCTACGACTATACGACGATGACGATGCCGGAGACGGTGGAGGCGCAGACGCGCAATTGCCTGGCGACGATTGCCAAGGCGCTGAAGGACGGCGGCTTCGAGATGGCTGACGTGGTGCGGGCGCATTACTACATCACCGACCAGGCCTTCGTGGACATCGTCTTCCCGATCCTCGGCGAGACGTTCGGCGAGATCAGGCCGGCGGCGACGATGATCGTCTGCCAGCTCAACAGATCGGAAATGAAGATCGAGATCGAAGTCACCGCGCTGCGGCGCACGGCATGAAAGGCCGACGATGAAAGTCCAGCGCATCGTTGCCAATATCGAGACATCGAATGTCGCCGCGGCGAAGCATTTCTACCAGGATGTCCTCGGCCTCGATGTGCTGATGGACCTTGGCTGGATCGCCACCTATGGCTCGCAAGCAAAGATGGATGTTCAGGTCAGTTTCATGGCGCAAGGCGGCTCCGAAACGCCGGTGCCGGATCTTTCGATCGAGGTCGATGATGTCGATGCGGCGCTCGACGCCATGCAGGCGGCGGGCTTCGCCATCGAATACGGACCGGCCGACGAGCCCTGGGGCGTGCGCCGCTTCTATGTCCGCGATCCGTTCGGCCGGCTGGTCAACATTCTCTCGCATCGGTGAAGGCAAGGCGCTGCAATTTGCGGGAGGCTGGCGGGGCAGAGGGGAGCGCGAAGGATCGCAAACGAACGAGGTTGTTCTTGATCGCTGCGTTACTCCTTGCGCACAACCGGCTTGGCGTTTAGCAAGGCCGCGGTTCAAATTCTTTCCAGGACGGTTCCTCCATGGCAACGAAGCATCTTTTCCTGCTCCCCGGTGACGGCATCGGTCCCGAGGCCATGGCCGAGGTCAAGAAACTGATCGCGGTCATGAACGACAAGCTCGGCAGCGGTTTTGCCACCGATGAGGGGCTGGTCGGCGGCTGCGCCTATGACGCGCATGGCGCGGCGATCTCCGATGCCGACATGGAAAAGGCGATGGCGGCCGACGCGGTGCTGTTCGGCGCCGTCGGCGGTCCCAAATGGGATGCGGTGCCCTACGAGGTGCGCCCTGAGGCCGGCCTGCTGCGCCTGCGCAAGGACATGGAGCTGTTTGCCAACCTTCGCCCGGCCATCTGCTACCCGGCGCTGGCGGCGTCCTCCTCGCTCAAGCAGGAGGTGGTCGAAGGCCTCGACATATTGATCGTGCGCGAGCTGACCGGCGGCGTCTATTTCGGCGAGCCCAAGCAGATCATCGATCTCGGCAACGGCCAGAAGCGCGGCATCGACACCCAGGTCTACGACACGTTCGAGATCGAGCGCATTTCGGGCGTCGCCTTCGAACTGGCACGGACGCGCAAGAACCACGTCACCTCGATGGAAAAGCGCAATGTGATGAAGTCGGGCGTGCTGTGGAACGAGGTCGTCACCCAGACCCACAAGGCGCGCTATTCCGACGTCAAGCTCGACCACATGCTGGCCGATGCCGGCGGCATGCAGCTGGTGCGCTGGCCAAAGCAGTTCGACGTCATCGTCACCGACAATCTGTTCGGCGACATGCTGTCCGACATTGCCGCCATGCTGACCGGCTCGATCGGCATGCTGCCGTCGGCCTCGCTCGGCGCGCCTGATGTGAAGACCAAGAAGCGCAAGGCGCTCTACGAGCCGGTGCACGGTTCGGCCCCCGACATCGCCGGCAGGGGCATCGCCAACCCGATCGCCATGATCGCTTCCTTCGCCATGTGCCTGCGCTATTCCTTCGGCATGGTCGATGAAGCCGACCGCGTCGAAAGCGCGATCGCCGCCGTGCTCGACGCGGGCCTGCGGACGAAAGACATCATGTCCGATGGCATGACCGAGGTCGGTACGGTTGAGATGGGCGACGCGATCATCGCCAAATTCCTGGGCTGATACTGTGACGGTCGACGTCCGCTGGGCGACGATCGACGACGCCGCGGCACTCGCGGCCATATTGTGCGAGATGGCTGTTCACTACCGGCAGCCACCTCTCGATGCCGACCGGGCCCTGTCTGCTGCACGCAAATGGCTTGGCGAGGAAAGCCCGGCCTATCCGCATTTCGCGCTCGCCTTCGTCGACGGCGAAGTCAGCGGCCTGGCGTCGGTGGCGATCGCGCATCCTGGTATCGATCTCGAGCGGCTGCTGTTCCTCAAGGATCTGTTCGTGTGCGAGAAGGTTCGCAACGCCGGCGTCGGCCGGGCGCTGATCGGCTTTCTCGCCGATCATTGCCTGCGCGAAGGCATCGGCCGCATCGACCTGACCAGCGAGGACTGGAACGAGGGCGCACTGCGCTTCTACGACCGGCTTGGCGCCGAACGCCACGGCCAGAAGGTCTTTCTCAGGCTTTCGGGCGAGGCGCTGAAAAGCGGCTAGATCCTGACGCCTGCCGGCACTGGTCCCCAAGGGTTTTCGCCCACCTGGGACGGCAGAAGTCCGAAGACCAGCAAGGCAATGCTGCCAATGGGAGTGATGAAGCCCAGCAGTGCAAACCAGCCGCTCAGACCCGCGTCATGCACACGCCGCACGATCATGCCGAGGCTGGGAAGGAGTGTCGCCAGCAGGAACGTGCCGCACAACCCGACCGTTATCGCGCCCGAGATATCACTGTCGAAACCGCCCATATCCATATCGGTGTACAGGCCGATGCCGCCGATGATCAGCAGGCAAACCGTCCAGAACAGGCAGTAGCCCCAATATTCCTTGCGGCGGGCGCGTCCGGCGAAATTGAAATAGTTCTGCGTCACGCCGCGCCAGAAATAGCCCCAGAGATCGCCGGGCTCGGCTATCTCGGAAGATCGACCGAAATGCTGCGCAGCGGGCGGGACCACTGCGGACGGAACGCTGGCCTGGGCCGGTGCGGCTTTGACGCTGGGATTGGCGGCGGAGTGAGCGGCAGTCGGAGCGGTGATCGAAAAAACGTCGCGCGCCTGGCCGCCACCCGGCTGGAACTCGACGGCCGCGCCCTTCCGCATAGCAGTTTCCCGGCGCAGGTTCTCGCGGGTGAAGGTGTAACGGTTGCCGTCGGCCCCGGATATGAAGCCGAAGCCCTGGATCTCGTCATAGTGAAGCACTTCGCCGCGCATTTGCCACCCCCGCTCGCCACGTCCCGGCCGAAGGTGGCACAGGGCCGGGCCGATGGGCAAGCCAGCATGGCTACCGTCTTAGCGGCAAATGAAGCATAAGGCATCGAGTGCAACCGCCTCCGGCCGAAGCAGAACATGACAGTCGAGAGTCCTGACAGTAA
>NZ_RZOM01000647.1:0-3515 GCF_003999175.1 Mesorhizobium sp. M7A.F.Ca.ET.027.03.2.1
GTCTCGGTGCTCAGCGAACTGCCCTTCGCCCCCTCGGCGGTGCGGCGCGTGAAACTCACCCGCCAGCAGGTCGGGCTGGAGCGCAGCGAGCGCGAGGAGAATGTGCGGGCGGCCTTTCGGGTACCCGCCGAGGCGGAAATCGAGATCGCCGGCCGCAGGGTGCTTTTGATCGACGATGTCTACACCACCGGCGCCACGGTGCGTTCCGCCACCAAGGCGCTGAAAAGGGGAGGTGCGGCCGCCGTCGACGTGCTGACCTTTGCCCGTGTGTTGCCGGGGGACTTTCGGGCGGACGAGTCCGCGACTATATAAGTCGGCAACGAACAGCGGAAATTCGTCATGGCCGATGTCACGATCTACACCCGTATGATGTGCGGCTATTGCACGGCAGCCAAGCGGCTGCTCGAGCGCAAGGGCGTCGTCTTTACCGAGCACGATGCCTCCTTCTCGCCGGAACTGCGCCAGGAGATGATCTCACGGGCGCATGGCCGCACGACCTTTCCGCAGATTTTCATCGGCGATACGCATATCGGCGGCTGTGACGACCTCCACGAGCTGGAGGCCGAAGGCCGGCTGGACAAACTGCTCGCCAACGGCGCGACGAATTAAGGGAATGACGATGGGTGTTTTCAAAGCCGCTGCGATCCAGATGCGTTCAGGCGAGAGTCCCGAGCGCAACGCGGTCGATCTCGAACGGCTGGTGCGTGAAGCGGCAAGCCAGGGCGCGACCTACATCCAGACGCCGGAAATGACCGGTGCGCTGATCCGCGACAAGGAAGCTCGCGCCGCCTCGTTTACGTCCGAAGACAAGGACATCGTCGTTTCGACCGCGCGCAGATTGGCCAAGGAACTCGGCGTCTTCCTGCATATCGGCTCGACCGCCATCCTGCGGGCCGACGGCAAGCTCGCCAACCGGGCGCTGCTGTTTGGCCCGGATGGTGCTGCGCTCGCCACCTACGACAAGATCCACATGTTCGATGTCGACCTTGACAATGGTGAGAGCTGGCGTGAATCCGCTGCCTACGAACCGGGCACCGAGGCCGTCGTCACCGAGATCGAGGGTGCAAAGCTCGGCTTTGCCGTTTGCTACGATTTGCGCTTTCCGCAATTGTTCCGCGCCGAGGCACTGGCCGGCGCCGATCTACTTTCCGTACCTGCCGCCTTCACCCGTCAGACCGGCGAGGCGCACTGGCACGTGCTGCTCAGGGCCCGCGCCATCGAGAATGGCGCCTATGTCATCGCCGCCGCGCAGGGCGGCCTGCATGAGGATGGCCGCGAGACCTACGGTCATTCGCTGATCGTCGATCCGTGGGGCCGTATCATCGCGGAAGCCGCGCATGACGAGCCTGATGTGATCGTCGCCGAGATCGACCCGGCGCAGTCGCTTGCCGCGCGCAAGAAGATCCCCAATCTCAGGAATGCGCGGGATTTCGCCGTCAATGCCGGCTTGGGCGAGGCGCCGCGGCTCAGGGGTGCAGCCTCTTGATCCGCTTTGCCCTGATCTGCGAGCACGAGCACGAATTCGAAGGCTGGTTCCGCAGCAACGACGATTTCGACACCCAGAAGAAGCGCGGCTTTGTCGATTGCCCCACCTGCGGCTCGCACAAGGTGCAGAAGGCGCTGATGGCGCCGGCTGTCTCCACGGCGCGCAAGCAGGAAACCATAGCGCTCGCCATGGGCGAGGCGCAGAAGCAGGCTTTGGCACAGCTCAAGGCGATGGCCGAGAAGGTGCGCGAGAATGCCGACTATGTCGGCGACAAGTTCGCCGAGGAAGCGCGAAAGATCCATTTCGGCGAGAGCGACCCGCGCGGCATCTATGGCGAGGCGACGCTGGATGAAGCCAAGAGCCTGGCCGAGGACGGCGTCGAGTTCATGCCCATCCCGGTGTTCCCGGACGATCGCAACTGAATTCCGAGGGAGCTTTGCGCGACCCAGAAGCGATTGAGCCGGAACGCAGCATAAGAGCCGTCGTTGGCCGGTTGGCCCGCTGGGCCGCCGTGAAGCTTAGCGGTACCCGAACGGTCGACGGATTGCTCATCATCAGCGACAAGGGCACCGACAAGATCGTCGAGGCGCTTCAGCTTATTCGTGATTTTGATCCAGTGCGCTACAGACGGCTGCTTGGTGACGTAAGACAGGTATTCGTCACAACCCTTCCTGCTTCAGTCGCGCAATGGGCGAACTCCTCCAAGGCGTGCGAATTGGACGAGCGCCATATCATCAGCGAAGAGACGACGCCGGAATTGGTCGCTTCGATTATCGTCCATGAGGCCACCCACGCGCGGCTTATGCGATGCGGTATCGGCTACGAAGAGGCGTTGCGGGATCGCGTCGAGCAGGTCTGTCTGCGTCGAGAAATAGCCTTTGCGGCCAGATTGCCGACAGGAAAGGGCCGGGGCCAGCAAGCTGAAGCGACACTTGAGGCCATGCCGGACTTTTCCGACAAGGCGATGAGTGAGCGAAATCTCAGTGGTTTGCGAGATGCTCTGCTCTACCTCAACATGCCGACCCGGCTTGTCCACCTCACCGTATCATACCAGCGCTGGAAACACCGGCGCCGGTTCTCGCGGCAGCCTATGAACTGACCGGCTAGAGCATTTCACCGTTTCGCGGAAACGGCGAGCTGCTCTAACTATTTGTTTTGAAGCAATTCTAGGCGGAAAACTTTTCCTAGAATTGCTCTAGCCCATACTCCCGATCAATTTCTCAAGCAGCCGAGAGAGCGTCTCCTGTTCCGCCGGCGTCAAGCCCGAGAGAACCTCGTGTTCGTTGGCCACGTGGGCGGTAACGGCTTCATCGATCAAGGCCAGGCCCTTGTCGGTCAGCCGCACGACAATGCCGCGCCTATCGTTGGGATGCGGCCCGCGCAGGATCAATCCGGACGTTTCGAGCCGGTCTAGCCTGTTGGTCATGGCGCCGGACGTCACCATCGTCGCCTCGTAGAGAGCGGTCGGCGTCAGCGCGTAGGGAGAGCCTGAACGGCGCAGCGTTGCCAGCACGTCAAATTCCCCGGACTGCAATCCATAACGGGCAAACAACGGCGCCAGGCGCTCGCGGGCGATCAGCGAGGAGGCCTCGTTCAGCCGCCCGAGCACACCCATTGGCGAGACATCCAGATCGGGCCGCTCCCGCTTCCATTGCTCGATCGCTCTTGCTGCCCTGTCCAATTGTCTCACCATCATATATCTTGACGTTAAGAATCTTTCCATTATCTTATCATAACATGCAATGCCGGCCAAGGGCCGCGCTACAGGATTCGGTCAATGAAACTTCTCTGGGATTCGGCGCTCGGCCTGCTGGTCGTCACCGGCGGCCTGCTCGGCCTGACGCTGCCGTTCGGCAAGCTTGCCACGGCTGCCGACGTGCCGGCCATGGTCTGGGCCTTCGTCATCTCGCTCGGCGCCGGCGGGGTCTTGCTGTGCGTGCTCCTGGCTCGCGGCAAGCGGGTCCGGCTCACCGCGCACAAATTGCGCTATTTCTTCGTGACTGCCGCGGTGTCCTATGCTGTCCCCAAC
>NZ_RZOM01000648.1:0-3511 GCF_003999175.1 Mesorhizobium sp. M7A.F.Ca.ET.027.03.2.1
CCTTCTATTCCGTGCGCAACCAGTTGGTGGAGTTCATCCTGCGCGAGGAGACCTACCGCACCCGCATGCTGGCGGAAGTCCCGGAGGCCTACTGGATGGCGCCGTCGCTCGGCTCATGGCGCGACTATCGCGAGCCCATGCAAGGCAGCCAGTTGAAGCAGATGAACGTGCTGAAGCCATATGCGGTGACAAGGTCCTACGGGCTGGTGGTCCTTTGCGACCAGAACATGAAGCCGCTGTCGAGTTTCCATTCGCGCGCCGACGGCAAGGTGCACGGGACGCTGAGCGCCTGCGAGCTGGGCGATGATCTTCTGGTCGCCTCGCGCGGCGGATCGCGGATCGTGCGCGTGGCGAGCGCCGCCAGTGGCAAGCGAGGCTAAGCTATGTCGGACGCCAACATCATTGAACTCAAGGACGCCGCCAAGGCGTTCGCGCGCATTCCGGCCTTCAAGAATGTCAATTTCGACCTGCGCAAGGGCGAAATCCATGCGCTGCTCGGGGAAAACGGCGCCGGCAAGTCGACGCTGACCAAGGTCATGGCCGGTGTCTTCAAGCTGACCGAGGGCAAGATGACCTTCGACGGCAAGGATGTGTCCTTCGCCACGCCCGCCGAAGCGCTGCGCGCCGGCATCGCCATGGTGTTCCAGGAAACCAACCTGGTGCCGGCCATGACGGTGGCGCAGAATCTCTATCTCGGCGAAGAGAAGATGTTCAACCGGTTGCGCGGCCTCTATATTCAGGCGCGGCAGTTCCTCGCCGGCATGGGCTTCCAGGTCGACCCGTCCGCGCAGGTCAGCACGCTGGGCGCGGCGCACAAGCAGATGGTGGAGATCGCGCGCGCCGTCCACCACAAGGCACGCGTCATCATCTTCGACGAGCCGACCGCGACGCTGACGCCCGAAGAGAAGAGCCACTTCTTTAAACTTTTGCAGCGGCTGGTGAAGGAGGGCATCGCCGTCATCTTCATCACCCATGCGCTGGAAGAGGCGCTTGCCGTCGCTAACCGCATCACGGTCATGCGCGATGGCGAGATTGTCGCGTCCGGCGAAGCCAAGGGCTTCACCCGCGCTTCGATCGTGCAGGCCATGGTCGGCCGCACGCTGACCGAAACGCTGCATGGCGAGGTCAAGCGCACGGCGCGGCCTTATGGCGACAAGGTGCTTTCGGTCGAGAACCTGTCCTGCGCCGGCCTGGTGCGCAACTCTTCCTTCTCGGTGTTCTCGGGCCAGGTCACCGGCATGTTCGGCCTTGTCGGCGCCGGCCGCACCGAAATGGCCAAGGTCGTCGCCGGACTGTTGAAGCGCAACATCTTCCACGGCGGCGAGATCCGCCTGCTCGGCAAGTCGGTGCGCTACCGGGTGCCCAGGCCTGCGGTGCGCGACGGCATCGTCTATGTCACCGAGGATCGCAAGGTCGACGGCTTCTTCGAAACCATGACTGCGGGCGAGAACCTTCAAGTGGGTGAACTGACCGAGGGCGCCAATCCCGTCTCCATGGTGTCGCTGGCGCGGGCCAGGCAACTTGCCCGCGAATGGGGCGAACGTCTGAGCCTGCGGCAGACCAGCGACCGAGCTCGGATGATCGAGCTCTCCGGCGGTAACCAGCAAAAGGTCGTGATCGCCAAATCGCTGATCCAGAAGCCTAGGCTGGTGATCTTCGACGAGCCGACACGCGGTGTCGACGTCGGCGCCATCGTCGAGATCCACCAGCTCATCAGCGATCTCGCCGAGCAAGGCATGGCCGTCGTTGTCATCTCGTCCTATCTGCCTGAAATTCTCGCCGTTTCGGATCGCATTCTGGTGGTCAAGCGCGGCCGCGTGGTCGAGGAGATGATGTTGTCGGAGGCCACCGAGGAGCGCGTCATGTTCGCCGCGGTTCATTGAGCGGCTCGACAAGGAAGACACTTTTGCCGGTCAAGCCAGGACCAATGTCTGGCCGGTCCTATTGCCTTGCAATCGGTTCCGCGTCTGAATAGGTCAGGGGTCAGATCACCCTGCCCGAGCGGATATGCCCAGCATTAACCTCAAACTTCTGCAGACGTTCCTGCTTGCCGCCGAAAACGGCAGCTTCCGTCGTGCTGCCGAGGAGAGCAATCGTTCGCCATCGGCGGTCTCGATGCAGATTCGCGACCTTGAGGAGCAGATCGGCATCTCGCTGTTTATCCGCACCGCACAGCGTGCAAGCCTGACGCCGGAAGGCCAGATCCTGTTCGAGGAGATCGCCAATGTGATGTCACAGGTGCAGACCAGCCTCGACCGGCTGACGGAGGTCGCCGCTCGGCGCAAGGGCAAGGTGCAGATCGCCTGCGCCCCGACGCTCGCGGCAAGCCGGCTGGGCGATATCCTGGCGACATTCAAGTTGCGCTATCCCCGCAGCATCGTCGAGGTCATCGAGAGCCCGCCGCAGGCCGCGCTTGGCCTTTTGCAACAGCAGGAGGTCGAGTTTTACATCGGCCCGGAACTGCCAAACCTGACGGACTTCCAGTTCGAGTCTATCCTCGACGATCCGCTGATGGCCTGCATTCCCACGGAAATATACGGCGGCGAAAAGAAGCTGCTGCTCTCCGACCTGCTGCGCTATCCGCTCATCCTGCTCAACCGCAAGACCGCCGTGCGCGGCCTTGTCGATCGGCTGACGGCGGCGGAAGGCATCGAGCTCAAGCCGCAATACGAGGTCGAAAGCGCACAGACGGCGGTGGCGCTGGTGTGTTCGGGACTTGGCGTCTGCGTAGTGCCCGGCATCGCCATTTCGCGCAATGACGAGCGCATGCGAGTGGTACCGATCGACCATCGCGACGCCCACCGCTCCGTCGGCATCATCACCGCGCGGGGCTATGTGCACCACTCCTTCTCCGAACAGCTGATGAACCTCATCCGCACCAATTTGCGCGAACTGGCAAACTGAGCATCGCGCCTTCGGACAGGCACCTTGCACGAGCGCCGAGAATAGTGCGGGAACGCCGTCATTCGCAGCCCGGCCTCACCTGAATATCAGCGCACCCTCAGTCGGTCTGGATCCAGACCGATTTGGTCTCCAGATATTCATGCAGATGTTCGATGCCGCCCTCGCGGCCGTAGCCGGACATCTTCATGCCGCCGAACGGCACCGCCGGGTCGATGGCGTGGTACATGTTGACCCACACCGAGCCGGCCTTGATGCGGCGGGCGAGCTTGTGCGCGGTGCCCAGATGGGTGGTGAAAATGCCGGCTGCCAAGCCATAGGGCGTCGCATTGGCCCGCGCCACGGCTTCGTCGAGCGTGTCGAACGGCATCGCCGAAATCACCGGACCGAAGATTTCTTCACGCGCGATGGTCATCTTGTCCGACACCGCGCCGAAGACGGTCGGCGCGATGAAATTGCCGCCGTCGTAGGGCTCGCCCGTCAGTCGAGATCCGCCCGCTATCAGTTCCGCGCCTTCGTCGCGGCCGGCCTTGATATAGCCCACCACCTTGCCGGCCTGCCTGGCATTAATGAGCGGGCCGATTTCGGTTTCCGCCTCGATGCCATGGCC
>NZ_RZOM01000649.1:0-3509 GCF_003999175.1 Mesorhizobium sp. M7A.F.Ca.ET.027.03.2.1
CGCTCGACGGTGCCAATGTCGAGATCAAGGAATGCGTCGGCGACGACAACATCTTCATCTTCGGCCTGACCACCGCCGAGGTCGCCGAGCGGCGCAACAACGGTTACGATCCGCGCGCCGTCATCGAAGGATCATCTGAGCTCGCGCAAGCGGTCGCTGCCGTCTCGTCGGGCGTCTTTTCGCCGGACGATCCGGAGCGTTACCGCGACCTCGTCAACGGCCTCTACAACAGCGACTGGTTCATGGTCGCCGCCGATTTCGACGCCTATGCCACCGCCCAGCGCGAGGTCGATGCGGTCTGGCGCAACAGTCCCGACTGGTACGCCAGGGCAATCCGCAATGTGGCGCGTGTCGGCTGGTTCTCCTCCGATCGCACGATCCGCCAATATGCGAAAGAAATCTGGAACGTGCCTGCCTGATGTGATTGCATGAGGCCGCAAACAGTGTGGTCCCGGTGGTGTGACTTGAAAGTCGGATCACACCACTAGAAACAAACACTCGGTGCCTGGGGAGGGACACTGCCTGATGAAGAAGCCGCGCGCGACCGCTGCGACAAGCGGGCCGGACGGACTGGCGGCAGCCAGCGATGTTGCGGCGATTGTTGCCGGCACGCATGGCGATCCGTTTGCCATTCTCGGTGTTCAGGAGGCTGGGAAGGGTTTTGTGGCCCGCTGCTTTGTTCCGAATGCCGAATTCGTCACCGCTTATACGCTGACCGGCACCATCGCGGGTGAATTGTCCAGGCGCGACGATGGCGGCTTTTTCGAAGGCAAGCTCTCGATCAAGAAGCGGCAACCGCTTCGCTATCACGCGCGCAATGCCGGCGGCGACTGGTGGCTGACCGATCCCTATTCGTTCGGTCCGGTGCTCGGGCCGATGGACGACTACTACATCGCCGAGGGATCGCATCTCAGGCTGTTCGACAAGCTCGGCGCCCATGTCATCGAGCACGAAGGCGCCACGGGCGTGCATTTCGCCGTCTGGGCTCCCAATGCGCGGCGTGTCTCTGTGGTCGGCGATTTCAACGAATGGGACGGCCGCCGGCACTCGATGCGGGATCGCCGCGACACCGGCATCTGGGAGGTGTTCATTCCCGATATTGGTGCCGGCCGGCCCTACAAATACGAGATCATCGGCCCCGACGGCGTCAGGCTGCCGCTGAAGGCCGATCCGTTCGCCTTAAAGTCCGAACTGCGTCCGGCCACCGCTTCGGTCGTGGCCGTGCCGCCGGCGCATGAGTGGGGCGACGAGGCGCATCGCAATTTCTGGCGCAATGCCGATCACCGGCGCGAAGCCATTTCGATCTACGAGGTCCATGCCGGCTCCTGGCAGCTTCGCGACGACGGTACGTTTCTGTCATGGGACGAACTGGCCGACCGGCTGATCCCCTATGTGGTCGAGACCGGCTTCACCCATATCGAATTCATGCCGATCTCCGAACACCCGTATGACCCGTCCTGGGGCTACCAGACGACCGGCCTCTACGCGCCATCGGCCCGCTTTGGCGATCCGGACGGCTTTGCCCGCTTCGTCGACGGCGCCCACCGTGCCGGCGTCGGCGTTATTCTCGACTGGGTGCCCGCGCATTTCCCGGTCGATGAGCACGGCCTGGCCAATTTCGATGGCACCGCGCTCTATGAACATGCCGATCCGCGCAAGGGGTTTCATCCCGACTGGAACACCGCGATCTACAATTTCGGCCGCCGCGAGGTGGTGTCGTTCCTGGTCAACAATGCGTTGTTCTGGGCCGAGAAATACCATGTCGACGGTCTTCGCGTCGATGCGGTCGCCTCGATGCTGTACCTCGACTATTCGCGCAAGGCCGGCGAATGGATCCCCAACGAGAAAGGCGGCCGCGAGAATCTCGAGGCGGTCAGCTTCCTGCAGAAGATGAACAAGGAGGTCTACGGCCACCATCCGGGCGTGATGACCATCGCCGAGGAATCGACCTCTTGGCCGAAGGTCTCGGCACCGGTGCATGAAGGCGGGCTGGGCTTCGGCTTCAAGTGGAATATGGGCTTCATGCACGACACGCTGGAGTATTTCTCCAAGGAACCGATCTTCCGAAAACACCACCACAACGACCTCACCTTCGGCCTGACCTACGCCTTTTCGGAGAATTTCGTGCTGCCGCTCTCGCACGACGAGGTTGTGCACGGCAAAGGCACGCTGCTTGGCAAGATGGCCGGCGACGACTGGCAGAAGTTTGCGACGCTGCGCGCGTACTACGCTTTCATGTGGGGCTATCCCGGCAAGAAGCTGCTTTTCATGGGGCAGGAGTTCGCGCAGCGCCGCGAATGGAGCGAGGCGCGCGCGCTCGACTGGAACCTGCTTGAATTCCGGCCGCATCGCGGCGTCTGGCAGACGGTGCGCGATCTCAACTATCTCTACCGTTCGCGCCCGGCACTGCATGGCCGTGATTGTGAGCCGGAAGGGTTTTCCTGGCTGATCGTCGATGACAGCCAGAATTCGGTTTTTGCCTGGCTGCGCAGTGCACCGGGCGGCAGCCCGGTGGCCGTCATTTCCAATTTTACGCCGGTGCCGCGTGACAATTATCGCGTGCCGTTGCCGACATCAGGCAAATGGCGTGAGATCATCAACACCGACGCTTCGGAATATGGCGGTTCCGGCAAGGGCAATGGCGGCATGGTCGAGGCGCGGGCGGAGGGAGGAAACATCTCAGCGACGATGCTTTTGCCGCCGCTGTCGACGATCATGCTTGAACTCGTTGCCGACTGAGCCATGTCGATATCGAGTAACTTGGGAGGGTAGAAATGGCAGACCTGAAACGGACCCAGCCGCTGGCGCGCGATGCCATGGCCTATGTATTGGCCGGCGGCCGTGGGAGCCGCCTCAAGGAACTGACCGACCGGCGTGCCAAGCCGGCCGTCTATTTCGGCGGCAAGACGCGCATCATCGACTTCGCGCTTTCCAACGCGCTCAATTCCGGCATTCGCCGCCTCGGTGTCGCCACTCAGTACAAGGCGCATTCGCTGATCCGCCATCTGCAGCGCGGCTGGAACTTCCTGCGCCCTGAACGAAACGAGAGTTTCGACATCCTGCCGGCCAGCCAGCGCGTCTCGGAAACGCAGTGGTATGAAGGCACCGCCGACGCCGTCTACCAGAACATCGACATCATCGAGGCCTACGGGCCCGAATACATGGTCATCCTGGCCGGCGATCACATCTACAAGATGGACTACGAGATGATGCTTCGCCAGCATGTCGATGCCAATGCCGATGTCACCGTCGGCTGCCTCGAAGTGCCGCGCATGGAAGCCACCGGCTTCGGCGTCATGCATGTCGATGCCAAGGACAACATCATCGCCTTCGTCGAAAAGCCTGCCGATCCGCCCGGCATTCCCGACAAGCCGGAGTTTGCCCTGGCCTCGATGGGCATTTACGTTTTCAAGACCAAATTCCTGATGGAGCAATTGCGCCGCGATGCGGCCGAGCCGGGCTCGAGCCGCGACTTCGGCAAGGACATCATCCCCTACATCGTCCAGCAC
>NZ_RZOM01000064.1:0-11635 GCF_003999175.1 Mesorhizobium sp. M7A.F.Ca.ET.027.03.2.1
GTTGCTGTTGCTTGGTGATGATGAACTCGGCCAGCAGCTCGGCATCCGAATGGCCTTCCCATAAGCCGAAGGAATCCTGAGTACGAATGAGCCGCAGGAGGCATTTGACGAACGGGGAAGCAAGGGCCTCGCCGTCCCCGTGGACAGCAGGGCCAACCGGTTCATGAGGAATTTCGCTTTTCCCCAATTTCAGTACTCCTCTTGAAGGACGATCTCTTTTTCTGCGATGTGTGGTTCGGGCGCTTGCGTGGGCGGGGAATGGCTTGGGCGAGCCGATCCCACGCAACAGTGTCCCGTGGCCGACCTCGAGCACGTCCACCAATGCGAGACCTTTCACCGCGGCGCGAACGCCTGCGCCGCGGTTCGACCCGAGGTAAACGCAATGGAAATTCCACCTGCCGCAAGCCGCGCACTTTTGCGGCATCGACGTTATTGCTGCGAAGTGCGCCTGGGCGGGCGGATTTGCCGGTGTTCAATTCCAATTGTCATGCCCTTCGCGATCCTTGCTCAGGAAGTGACAGCGTTTTGAGTTTCGGAAGTCTTGTTTTGCGGAGCCACACAGAGACCCGCGTGACAGGCAGGCTCACCCGTGTAGTTGGCCAGGGCTTGGAGCAACGAGGTGAGGTAGCGCTGTTTGGTTTGGTCCGGCACTGGCTCCGAATGGTCCAGCGATTTGATTGCCACCTCGATCAACTCGATCGCCCGGTCCTTGTTGCCGCTCTCGTAATAATACTGAGCGACCGGAAAGTAACACCCGAATTTAAAGTCTCCATCGCCTTGCGGAGGATTAAGTTCCAGGATCTGTTCGGAGAGCTCCTTGCCCATCGCAAAGCGATCATCATGCGGAAGATGGGAGTTGTCGATCGTGGGATGGAAGAGTTGGTTCAGCGCCATCACCACCCAAGACATCGCTTCGAACTTTTTGTTGATCGCGTCCTCGACCAATTCGCGCATAAGCGGCAAGCCGGTTTTGATGTCGCGCAGCTTGTGAAGCAGAATATCCGCATGAACCCGCCGAAAATCAAAAGAGTCTGGCATCACGGCGAGGCCTTCTTCGATGGCCAATAGTGCCGCTGCCCAATCCTCGTCCTGCATCGCCGGCCCAAGTTTGGCGTATATCGGCTGACTCAGCGACGATTCGCGCACACGCGAGATTCGCTTTGCATCGACGGCTTTCGCTTCATAGCTGCTGCGCCAGCTGCCGTTAAGGACTTTCGGCAAAACGTCATCGAGAGGTGCCGGGTGGCCGATATAAGCGATGTGGCCGTCGCGGTCGACCACGAACGAGGTGGGAATCCCGAACGAAGAGCTGGGTTCCAGCCAGAGCTTTTTCATTTCGCCAGTGCAATCGAACGCTGTCCGATAATTCAGATTCGGGAACTTCTCGGTCAGCCAGGCATCCACGTTGGTCCGCGCTTCGTCCGCGGTTGCAGCCTTTTCGCAAGCTGCGACTCCGATAATCTCAAATCCGCTGTCTTTATATTTCTCCTGCAGTTCGATCAAATGGGGCATGGCGTGGACACATGGTCGGCACCAAGTCGCCCAAAATTCAACGAGGTAGACCTTGCCGGGCCGAAGGCTCGTGAGGGGCTCGCCACGCAGCCAGTTCTCCACTTTCAGCGCAGGAGCCGGGGACCCCATACGCAGTTCCATCTTGGTGTCCAAAGTCATTCCACACCTTTCGTCTCTTTTGTCGCGGAATATTTTCCAGTCAAAATCGGACACGGTCTCGAGGGCATTGCTCCCTCTCGCTTGCTTCAGCGGAGCTCTCACCGTGTTGCCGCACATCAAGCACGGCAAAGGGCATGCCAACCCTTCTTAGCTTCGGCAAGCGCCGGTACCGCCTTGAATAAGCGAGCCCTAACACGGCCAGCTGACGTTAACCTGAATGTCGGCTTTCGACGGCTCACCTTAGCGGCTGCCGTTTAGGAAGGTGAGAGTTTGGCTGGCCCGCTGGCGATAAGACCGGCTTCGGCGTCCTGGAGTAGTCGCACTTCGGCGATGGGGTCGAAAGTGCGGGAGAGGCTCGGTACCCTTGCAGCCACCGCCGCATGTGGCCCGGCGTCATAATTCGCGTCGCGGTTGCCAACGGCGGCGTTGGGCTCGATCCACGTGGCGTTGAGCCCGACAGCACGTAAAGCTGCATCGTGATTGAATGCCCTTTGCTGTTTCACGCCAAGCAGGAGTCGCGCGACGCTACCTTGCTCAAGCGCGAGCAGAGCGATCTGACGCCGTAGGAATATTGCTCGTCCCGCTTTTGCCGCCAGAGGCGGAAATCTTTCCTGAATGCCACCGCCGATCATCAATATCGACGAATCATATCCCGCTGCCCATTTGTTCGACTCCGAGGTCGGGCCAGCACTCCGTCAAGGGACGGTTGATGAACCCTAGATGCTCGGGATTGGCGCATGGCGCGCGCCGCAGAAGGCTGTCAAGGATGCGGCGCGCTCGCCAGGCCAGCAGCCCAAAGTTCGGATCAGCCAGCCCGCGCTGTCCAAGGCAGGCGTTCTGAACGAAAAGGCGTCGGTCTCGCGGTCCGTCCCAGTACACCGAAAAATCCTCGCCGATGGCGAGCTCATTGCCGATCTGTTCGAGGCGATCTGCGATCGGTTCTAGGAAACCCGGCAGCGGTTTCTCGTACCCGGTGGCCAGGATGACGATATCGGCGGTTACTTCTCCGATGTTGTCCAAGCCGCGTTGCAGCGTGAGCCTGTGCCCTGCTCCGGCATTGATGCAGCGCGACACGTTGCAACTTGGCCGCAATGTGATCTCGCATTGGTGTGGCTCGAGAAAGGCGTGGTGGTAGAGCGCCTGATAGACCGCGCGCAACTTGCTTTCTGAAATGCCCTCGGAGGCAAGCGCGAAACGCCGCAGGAACAGCTGTCGATGCACCTCGCTCATCGCAGCAAAACGATCCGAGAAGCATGGCGTGAACAGCCCGTTTGTGAACGCGTGGTCGTCGAAAGGCATCTCGCGCGTCAAGACCCATGTGATCGCCGCGGGCCGCCGTTCTTTCGGCCGGCCGACAAGGTGCAGTAGCAGCTCGGCTCCCGACTGTCCGCCGCCAACAACGCAGACATGCTTTTTTTGCACCTCAGGATTGATGTGGGCCAACTCAGATGAGTGGAACAGGTTGGGTCCAGTCCAGCCATGAAACTGAGGCGGAATTTGCGCCTGCTTGCCTATGTCGATGACGAGGTTTCTTGCATCAAGGACCGCGTTGTCCGTCCGCACGCGAAACTCGCCGTCAAAGCGGATTTCGCGAACGGCCTCGCCGCCACGGACAAGCGGATTCTTCTGGAACGCCCAGTTGAGATATTGGGCGAACTCGGCTCTAAGCACCCCGTGAAATTGCGCATTGAGGAAATTGTAAAGACGCCCGTTCTCGTGGAGGTAGTTTACGAATGTGTAGGCTGATCGCGGATTGACCAGAGTAACCAGATCCTGGAAGTGGCCGACCTGGAGCTCCGCGCAATCGAAAGCGCTGCCTGGATGTCCTCGGAAATCGACCTCCCGGTCCAGGAACAGTGCCCCTTGCGCAATCTCTTCCTGTATCTGACACGCAAGGCTCAAATTAGATGGTCCAGCACCCACACCAATACAAAAGAGGTCCACTTATCCTTACTCCTCTAGGAGTGTTTTCCAACTCAGCGGCATGTTGACGTCGATTGCCGGGCATTGAGCAATGCGAACCTCACAGGCATGCTTGAGCCGCGGTCCCGACTGAGAGGACAGCAAAAGCGTGTGCCGCCTTCCAGGTCTTGGGCTCAATGTCGGCGGCATCGACAGCGGCGCGGCGTGATCCGAACCCAAGAGCAGAAGGAAAGTGTGTGATGCTGTCGCGCGGCTCTTCCGGATCTTACGGCGGCTTCTAGCGCCGGCCTCCACCCCAGGAGTGGCTGTTTCCCTGCCACGACGGAAGCGGCTCTTTCTTTCGAGGGGCGTAACCATGGATAACGGCTCTTAATGCTTTCGGAGACTCCCATGCATGCGGCGTGCCGGATAAAGACCTGTCAAACCAACGAGTTCGCGCAGTTCCAGCTCGTCTGGAATCCGACATTGTCGCACGCCCGACGATCGGGCAGGGGAAGCTCCGCGGCAGCGGCCCTTGCACACCGCAGGCTGACAGGGACAGCCGCCGATTTGACGCGCGTCCGGGTACTGATAAGGGGCCTTCCAACAGGGTTCGCGCACGAGGCGGGGTCTCCTGGTACACCCGCCCTGTGGCTTGGCTGCGGTCTGCTGCAGCCGTTCGTCTTTACTGCCCGTTGCGGACGATCTCGCACGAGTTGGTTCACGAGAGCGTCGTGAAGCAGTCGAGGCGTCCGGTTTGGCTCTGACAAGCGTCGCAAGATGTTCGCGGATCCAGCCATGTCTCCGCAATCCGACCGGTAACCGACGACGACTTCGGACTGGTTGGCGGTCCTACGACCTGATCGGTGTTCCTACGGAGCTGATCAGCGAGCCAAAAACAGCGGCAATGTGGTCTTCCCAAAGCTCCAGCTCGGCGGACCGCCGAAAATCCGCTCACGCAGCCCACGGCTGCCATAAGCACCCATAACCATCATGTCAGCACAGATGTCGTTCGCGTGCTGGGTCAGCACTGTGCCCGCCGATTTGCCGGCGCTCTTAAGCAGGTCAACGGAGACCCGAGCACCGTGCCGAGTAAGATAGGCAGCGATGTCAGCTCCAGACTGCGCGCCTTTCCCGTTGTTTTGCGCCTTTGGATCGACCATAGCGACACAGACTTCCTTGGCAGCGGATAGGATACTAAGAGCTTCCCGAACCGCACGCGAGGCCTCTACACGCGAATCCCAGCCGACCAGCACGCGTCGAGGCGACAGCGTCGCCTTAACGCCCTTCGGCACGATGAGCACCGGCTTTCCGCTATCGAACAAGCAGCCGTTGACAACAGGAGGTCCGAGAGTCTCATCGTTGAGGAGGTCTCCTCCAACGATCGTCAGGTCAGCGCAGAGCGCCCGCTGTCGTGCCACTTCACCGAGGCTAGCCGGATCGCAATAGTCGGTGTCAACGTCACAGGAAAGCGACATAGCTTTCAGCCTTTTGAGGATATCCGCGGACCGTCTTTCCATTCTGGTCACGTCCTGTGAAAATTTCTCGATTTGCTGAAATCGATAGTTCGGTACTGCAATTGCCTGTGCACGTCCTGTATTCCATTCGGGGGGCGGAGACAACATCAAGAGCAATGGAGGCGGTATAATGAGTACCGATAGGTGCGCGCCGACCTCGGCACACAGTCCGGCAGCTGTTGTGAGGTCCTCATCAGAATGATCAGCACCCGTCACACTGAATATGCTTTTAAATTCCATTTGCCTGCTTCTCCTGGTCTTCGTTAGGAGCGCCTCAAAGCGGCAACACCGCTCTCAGGAGGAAGAGAGAGCGGCACCACGTTCGATCACCGATTTCAGTCGTCCGGCTTCTCGAGCGAGTAGCCGGCCGACCTGACGGTGCGAATGACGCTGCCGGGCAAGGCCGTTTTCAGCGCCCTCCTGATTCGGCTGATATGGACATCGACGGTGCGTGCACCGACATGAATGTTGGGCAGCCAGGCCGCCCCGATAAGCTCGTCCCGGCTGAAGACCTTGCCGGGGGCCTCAATCATAAGCCGCAGCACGTTGAAATCGATCCGTCCGAGATGGATGTCGTGGCCATTACCGCGAACCCGATGGGCATCGAGCTTCATCTCCAGGCCTCCACAACAAATCCAACTGTCGTTTTCAACCCCGTTCGGACCACGCTTGGTCAGCCCGAGCCTCGCCCGCAGGCAGTCGAGCAGCTTGGCCGGAGCCACCGGCCGCACAAAGCTCTCAACGCCTGCCTTCAAGAGATCGAGGTGCTGGTGCTCGGCGCCAGGCGCGATCAGGGCGATGATAGGCAGGTCGGTGGTGCGCGGTTCCCGCTTGAGGTGGGCGCAAATTGCGGACCCGTTTATGCTGGCTGGGTCGCAATCCAGCACTACGGCCTGAAGCTCCCGTTGTTCGGCCAAGGCCAGCGCAGCCTTCGCGCCGTCTGCCGTCTCACTGCTGAAACCGTCAACCTCCAGTATGTGGCTGTAGAGCAGATAGAACTCGGCATCTTGCGAGCAGATCAGGACCAGCGGCTTCTTCATCGGCGATACCCCAACAACCTGGTCGGCCTCGAGTCCCTGGATCGAGGGGACTGGCCAACATAGTTTCTCGGGTCCGTCATGATGGCCTTTCTCGAAAATCGCGCCCATCATGCCAGCGCCACGTGGGGAAAGGTTTCGATGACTGAAATCGCATCGTCGACCAGCTTCGTACCGGCCGTGGCGAGCTTCAGGAGCGTCTCGAAGCCAAACCGGTGGACATCGCGCAGCGTTTTGGACAAAACGACCAGCCGTCCGGTCGTGAAAAGCACCCGACCAAAACCCTCATGGCTCACCTGGATCATCGGCGATGCCATAAGGCCGCAGCGCTCCTCGATCGCAAGCCCGATGGCGGCGTAGTACTTGTCGAGCCTCCACAGCACGTCGGGATCGGGATCTCCGATGATTGGGATCCCTCGGCGCTGTTCCTTGGTAATGATGAAGTCGCCCAGCAGCTCAGCGTCCGCTTTGCGTTCCCACGAGCCATAGGAATCCTGAGAACGGATCAGCCGCACGAGGCATTTGACGAACGGGGTGCAAAGAGCCGCCTCGTCTTCGGCGACAGCTGGGGGGATTGCGGGGTCAGGCATTGGCGTCCTCCTCTTTTCAGTCCTCGTCCTCGAAGGACGGTTTCTTTTCGGCAATGCCCGCTCGCGCCAGCACCTTGCGCAGCCAAGGCGGAGGACACGTCCTGAGCATCATCTGCGTGCGCAAGAGCACCTGTGGGATCGATTGGGGCTCCGCCACTTTGATCGGGTGGATTTTTGCCGCGACAAGCTTGGCTGCCGAAGGGCCGCCAATTGCCAGACAAAACAGGATCTGACAGCCCTTGAGCGCATCCACCTTTGGCGTGATGCGATCATCGCGCTCGGCCCGATGCTCCCCGCTTTCATCGGACACGTCATCGAAGGCCACGGCTTCTACGAGATTCCATTCCTCGCGCGTCACGTCGTAGACAGCAAAGCGCCTGGCCGACCCGAAATGGGCGTTGAGGTCCTGCATGTCCTGAGTGGCGATCGCAACGCGCAATGCGCCCTTACGTCGTTCAGGCATCGGGGCGAAAACCTCACTACTGACCAGCGAGAGGCGGCGAACAGCGTTCATCGTGATATTTCTCGATTACGGAGTGGATCAAGCGCCTCAGGAGTGGGCGCGTGTTGGTTGGCCTGGAAGATGCTGGCGACCTCGAAGATCATGTCGCGGGTGCCCTGATAGAGAATTGCGAGCTTGTGCTGGCTGCCTAGTCGATCGAAGACCGGGAACCCGATGCGCATGAGCGGAATTCGGAGCCGCTCCGATGCTTGGCGCCCGTGCGAATGCGTGACAAGCAGGTCAGCACCGACGGCAAGACTTTCCAGATCGCCGAGATCGCCGATCTGAACCGAAACCGCCGGGACTTTCTCGAGAATTTTAGACCTGTCGGTCGTTGTGACGGCCGCGGCTATCTCGGAGCCGAGGCCAGCAAAGAAGGTCGCAAGTTGGAACAGCTGGTCTGGTTCGGCAGCGATGGCAATTTTCTTGCCGCCGAAATGGAAATGTCCGTCGAGCATCGCGTCCTGCAATTGCGCCCGGCGCCGGCGCACGCGGGCCGGTACCGCCGCGCCCGAAATCGCAGACAGCAGCGACACGAAGCGGTCCGTGTCCTGCAGCCCAGTCAGTGACTGGAACAACACGTAAGGCACGCCGGTCAACCCGTGCAGCGCTTTCGCCGGGCGGCGCATGTGCTCACCGATGGCGATGCATTGCATGGCCGTGCCCAACTCGCGAATGTCTTCGACGCTGGTGCCGCCGTATGTGGTCGCTACCCAGCGGTCAGGAACCGTACCGTCGAGCGAGCCTGAAATGTCGGGCAGAATAACCGGCTTGAGCCCAAAGCTTTCAACCATGTCCCGCATATGCTCGATGTCGGCGATAGAGAGGTTGCATCCGGGCAGGATTGCGATCTTCTTCGGGTGCCGCGCCCGTTCGCCCGAGCGCGTAATCCCTTCGATCATTGCGGTGACTGCCTTGGCCCAGCCCTCTTCGATCGCGCCGTCAAAATCCGGCGTGTTGGCCAGCACGACCTCCGTACCCGCAAGCTGTTGCGTGTGCTTCCGCATGATGTTGGCAATATCACCCGCGCAATCTTCGCCACGCGTCTCCACCAGCGCGGTCGTGCACACCCCGATCAGCGTTGGCTTCGTGCGGTTCTTGAGGTTGAGGATCGCCTCTTCCAGATGGTCGGCTGCGCCGAGGATGGTCGCCACCTCATCCATCGCCGTAGTCTGCAAGGGAATCGCTTCTTTGAAGTGCCGCACGAAGAGAACGAGCGCAAAGCTTGTGCAGCCTTGGCTGCCGTGGAACAGCGGCATCGCACCGTCGACGCCAAGAAAGGCAAAGGCGGCACCCAGCGGCTGCGACGACTTCAGCGGGTTGACTGCCGCCGATTTGCTCTGGGGAAGGATGCGGGCCATCGGTCGCCTCAACACTCGTGTGCCGTCGCGCAGGCGAATTCATCAAACAGGTACGCGGTCTCGTTCCTCGTGCACGGCAATTCGCCTATCAGCTCAGGCTGGCAATCCCACGGGGCCGGCTGGCGCACCTGAGACCAGATCGGATTGTGAATGGCGAGGTCGATCTGGCGTACGAGTTCCACCATGCCGTCATAGCCGGCATAAGGATGCTGGCGCTCCTGGTTGATATCGAGCCAGGGCGTCTTGGCCTTGAGCGCAATGAATTGCGTGCGACCGCCCGACAGCATGATATCGGCCCTGTGTTCAGAGAGCATGGCGTACAGCTCGCTCGCAGCCATGGATTCGAACATGTGCTTGTCGTGCTTGAGAACTTGTTTGATGCGCTCCTTGTCCTGCACCGTAGATTTCTTGATCGAGGTGCCGACGATCTCGATTCCGATCTCCATCAGCGCATGGACAACCGACCAGGACTTCACACCGCCTGTGTTGAGCAGCACGCGCTTGCCTTGGAGCCTTTGCCGGTAGGATTCGAGTTTCTTCCACGCGATCGCCTCCTGCTGCGCGATCAGCGTCTCTGTGCGCTCGAGGATCTCCGGATCGGCGCCCTTCCTCACCAGCAGCCTGACAAGGTTTCGAAGAGCTTGCGATGTGTCGGAGATGCCATAGAAGGAGCCCTCGAAGAACGGGATGTCCCAGCGCTCCTCCATCTTGCGGGCAAGACTGATCAGCGCGGTCGAGCACACCATCATTGCCGCCCGGGCGCGGTGCGCGGAAGCAATGTCGCGGTAACGCGCATCGCCGGGAATGCAGGCGCGCACCCGGATCCCGAGCCGATCGAGGAGCGGCTTTACAAGCCAGAATTCGCCCGAGAGGTTGAATTCGCCAAGGATGTTGATGTCGTAGGGTCCGGGGTCGTCGGGTTCGACCGTGCCGATGACATGATCGAGCAACGCCTCGGCGGCGAGCTTATTGCCGAGGTTCTTGGAGCCTGCCAGGCCAGGCGCATTGATCGGCACCACGGCCAAACCGAACTTTTCCGTGGCGCGTTTGCACACGGCCTCGATGTCGTCACCGATCAGCGCCGTTACGCAAGTCGAGTAGACGAAGATCGCCGGCGGCGCGTATGTGTGCTTGATCTCGCGGATCGCCTTGAAGAGTTTCCGCTCGCCCTGCCCCATCACAAGGTCGAGTTCGGTGAGGTCGGTCGTGAAGCTTGTCCGCCACAAGGTCGGCCCTGACGAAACCGCACCACGGTTGTCCCAAGAATTGCCCTCGCAGGCGAGCGGCGCATGGACCAGATGCGCAACGTCGGTGATCGGCTGCAGGACGATCTTGGCTCCGTCAAAGGCGCAGCCGCCGGCTGCCGCCCCTGGTGTCAGCGACTTCGAGCAGCCCTCCTTGCGCGCCTTGGCATCTTTGCCACGGTTCTTATCGCAGGCGGGCTCATCGAAGGCGTCCTTGATTTTGGCGCTGAGGGAGGACATTGCTCAGCCTCCCCAGTCCATTGGGCAAGGAATGGCCTCGGCGAAAAGCCGGCCACGGCTCTTAGCGCGTGAGGTCATAGGAATAATCCGTCACACCCGTCTCGCTCGTCTCGCGATCGAGTTTGTCGAAGATCTTGTCGAGGATCGTCGTCAGCACGCGCAACGCTCCCTGGTAGCCAAAGAGCGCAAAGCGGTGATGATGGTGCCGATCGAAGATCGGAAACATCAGCCGGATCAGCGGTGTTCCGGTGTCGCGCTCCAGGTACTTGCCGTAGGAATTGCCGATCAAAAGGTCCACCGGCTCGGTAAAGAGCAGTGAGCGCAGCGCCCACAGGTCCTTGCCCGCCCAAACCTGGGCAGCCTTGCCGAAAGGCGAGGATGCTAGCAGCTTCTTCAAATCGGCTTCCCATGCCGAGGTGCCATTGGTGGCGAGGCAATGGGTTGGCTCGCCGCCGGTCTCCATGACAAAGCGGGCCATTGCGTGAACGAAGTCGGGATCACCGTAGATGGCGTATTTCTTACCATGCAACCAGGATTGGCTGTCCGCCATGGCGTCTACCAGTCGGCCGCGCTCGAGGCGAATTGCCTCGGGAATCTCCTTGCCGGAAATCGCCGCGACCTCCATCAGGAATTCGTCCGTCGCCTGAACGCCGAGCGGATAGTGGAACGAGGCCGTCGCCTGCCCGACCTCCTCGCAATAGCCCAGTGTCTTTCGGGTGTTGTGATGCTGCAGCGAAAGCGTTGCCTCGGCGTTGAGGGCCTTCTTCACCTCGTTGATCTTCGTGCCCCCGTCATACATGCGGTATTCACCGTCCGAAGGCGTATCGAACTGGTCAGAGGCATCCTGGATCAATGTATAGGACACGCCCATTACATCGAGCAGGCGCTTGAGCTCCCGGTTGTTGCCGACGCAGAAGCCGTCGAAGCCCGGAATGATGTTGATGGTTCCTTCGATTTGCGTACGCTCCTGACCTTTCCAGAAGTGCTCCAAAATGCCTTTGACCATGTTGTCATAGCCGTCGACATGACTGCCAACGAAGGCCGGGGTGTGGGCAAAGGGCACGTCGAAGTCGCGCGGGACTGAATCTTCGTCCTTGGCGTTCTGGATGAAGCTGTGCAGGTCGTCGCCAATGACCTCTGCCATACAGGTCGTCGACACGGCAATCATCTTGGGGTCGTAGAGCTGGTAGGTGTTGGCGAGCCCGTCGACCATGTTCTTCAGGCCGCCAAACACCGCCGCATCCTCGGTCATTGAGGAGGAGACCGCCGCGGCAGGCTCCTTGAAATGGCGCGACAGGTGCGAGCGGTAATAGGCGACGCAACCTTGGCTGCCGTGGACGAAGGACATGGTTCGCTCGAAGCCGGCGGCAGCGAATACCGCACCCAGCGGCTGGCAGGCCTTGGCCGGGTTCACGACAAGCGCTTTGCGGGCGAGGTTCTTTTCGCGGTATTCCCACGTCTGGGTGAAATCGCGCTGATCGGAAATGATTTCATCGGGGTGCGGACATTCGAAGTTTAGCTTCTTCTCAGCGAGCATCTTTCTGTATTCCGGCTCGCGGAACAGGGGAGCG
>NZ_RZOM01000650.1:0-3503 GCF_003999175.1 Mesorhizobium sp. M7A.F.Ca.ET.027.03.2.1
CAGTTGAATTTTGCAGCAAGGATTTCGTACTGTGTCAGAAGATATCTCTCGCAAGCAAGAGCAACGGGGGACAAGAAGGATCGTCATGTGGGCGATCGCAGTTATCGCTGTGATTTTCCTTGTTCTGCTGGCTACATTCGTGTTCGGCCCACTGGTATGATTTTCGTCGCGATGGTTGAGCTGTCTACAGCAAGATCCGGGGATGATCGGGCTTTTGAGGGCGCTTGCAGCGGTCACCGGGCCGCGTCTTGCGGCGGCAGCAGGCGCGGATGAGCCGACAACCCGTCAGGCTGATGCCACTGCCTTGGGTGGCAGGCGTATCCGCGGCGGTCGTCATTGTTCCGGTGGGTTGCGCCATCAACTTGGTCCGCGGCGACAATCTCCGGGAAACCACCATTGCACAGGCCATCGGGGGCGACCCTGACCGGGCCGTCCCGGCAATGATCCGCAACGGCTGTGGCGGATGTCACGAAATCCCGGGAGTGCCCGGCGCCCGTGGCACCGTCGGTCCGTCCCTGCAAGGCGTCGTCGAAAGAGGATATACCGGGCCGTCGCGAGCCACCCCGGATGCGATGATGCGCTGGATCAGCAGGGCGCGGGACGTTGACCCGAAGACGGCCATGCCCAATACAAATCTGTCGCCTCAAGAGGCGCGCGACATTACCGCCTATCTCTATGCGCGAACATGAGGCTCGCTTAAGTCGCCCTCCGGCGCAGGCGTCTTGCCAGCAAAAGCAGCAGGCCAAGCATCAACACGGCGGCGCCCGCTACAAGTGATTGAACCGCCAGAATGATGATTGTCTGGCTGGTGTCGTTCCTGCCCGCATCTGGCGTACATCGGCCGCGGTGACGCTGAGGTCGGGATTTCCGAACCGCGCGGTGACGTAATTTGCAAGAGCTGCCACCTGGCCATCATCCAGCCAGCCGCCGAAGGCCGCCATCGATTGACGCCCGGCCACGTCACCAGCTTTTACGCCTTCAAGGATGGTCATGACGACATCCTCGGGCGTGGCCGCGCCGGGGGTGCTGTTACTGGTCAAGGACCGATAGGATCCGTCTGATGATCCGCCTCCGTTCGCCCCATGGCACGTCGAAAAGAGCGATCGATAGAGATCATCGCCGGTTGCGGTTCCGCTGCCTTGCGTCATCCCTTCGGTTCCAGCATCGCCGTCGGCCGCGGCCGCGGCCGCGTTACCCCATGAGAAACGCGGCTGCTTCTCGTCTCCCGGTTGGGCGGGCACGTCCCTGAGATAGGCGACAATAGCCTGGATGTCGTCGTCGGAAAGATGCTGCAGGCTGTTCATGACCGTTTCCGCCATCGGCCCGCCTGCGTAGGCCTTCCCGGGCACGACGCCGGTTTTGAGGAATCGAGGCAACTCTTCGTTGCTCCAGCCGCCGACGCCTGCGATCTTGTCGCTGGTGATGTTGCCAGATGCCGGCGGTGCCGCCGGCAAGCTTGTGGTCTTCATCCATGCCGAACGTCGCATTCCTTGGCGTGTGGCAGGCACCGCAGTGGCCGAGCACCTCGACAAGGTAGGCTCCCCTGTTCCATGCGGCGGTCCGGCTCCGATCAGGCGTGAAACTGCCGCTTTGGAGGTTCGTGAGCTTCCACAGCGCAACCGTCCAGCGTGAATGGAAAAGGCAGAATGTTTCGCGGCCGCGGCTGGGAAATCGGCGGCTGCGCAAGGAGATAGGCCCGGATCGCAAGCACGTCCTCGCGGCTCATTGCGGCGAAGCTGTCATAGGGCATGGCGGGGTAGAGATCGGCTCCGTCGCGCCTGATACCTTTCTGGACGGCTCGCACGAACTCGTCCGCGGAATAGCGTCCGATGCCCGTTTCGAGATCTGGTGTGATGTTGGTCGAGTATACATCGCCGAAGGGTGTCGGCACGCGATAGCCTCCAGCGAAGGGGCGGCTCGGATTGGACGTGTGACAGCCGATGCAGTCGGCCGCTCGCGTGAGATATTCACCCCTCTGGATTTCGCTCGCCCGCAGCTCGGTGCAAAGCGCCTACGACGACCGCCCGAGAAATGACGGCTGGGAATGGAATGCCCGTGGCAGGCCAAAGCGCGTACCGGCGGCGGATGGCCAATCTCCGCGTCTTTGGCGTCGTCACAGTTCGCACCCGCTGAAGATCAGCCCTGCCACCACTTGCGCCAGCAAGATGAGCGTGAACAGCGCCCCGATGCCCACCGAAGTCCTGGCAAGGAACGCGCGCGTGCGCGCCTTCCGGGGCGTACCATGCCCGCGGTCATGAACGGCGTGCCACGACAGGAGCGTGCCTGCCAGGGCGACAGCGGCGCCTATCAATGAGAACAAGGCAGTGGGACGAAAGCCGGCATGGCACTGCCAGGATGCAATGGAGTAATCGAGCTGCAGGGCTATTGCCCATGCAACTGGCCCGCTGACCAGGCCTGCCCAGGAAACGCCGGTACGGATCGCCTGCATCTCACATCCTCGGAGCCCAATAGATAACAAGATAGAGCACGACCCATGAGACGACGACGAAGTCCCAGTAGAACGCATTGTCCGAGACGTCGCTGAAGCGGCGGCCCGCCTTGCCTTTTTGCGTGAACATGAGAACCGCCAGGACGATCGTGTCGCCGACATCGGTAAGAAGATGCGTGGTATGCGGTCCAAGCAGGAACCACACGATCGATCCGTAAGCGTTCTGATCCCAGGAAATCCGCAGAGCCGGAAATTCCCAGATGCGAACGATCAGCGGAAGAATCCCGACGACCGACATGACGACCATGCCAAGGCGAACTTTCGCGAGGTCCTGGCGACGCGCCCAAAACTCGATCAGGTGGTTGGGCACGACGCTCGCAACCAGAATGATCAACACTGCCGTGCCCGGCAGCAAATCTGGCGCCGGGGCTCCGATGGGCCAATGCCGGGCCAGCACGGCCAAATAGAAGTAGGTGCCTATCGCCAAGGCAAAACCTGTTGCCTCGAGAGCAATGAAGGCAAGGGTTCCCCACCACATCGGGCTCGCCGACCCGAAATCATATGTGGGCAGGTGGCTGACGTCGGCGACGGGACGGTGCCTCATTCCTCGTCCTCCGGCTCGCCTTTCGGCCAGAACCAACAGATGAAGCCGATCGAAACCGGGATCGCTCCCCAGACCACCGCCCATGGCGTGTATATCGAACGGAGAAATGCACCGCCCACCGCAATGGCCGACAGAAGCGGCCAGATGGAGTTGTCAGCCGATGGCACCCTTAGTTGCGGCACCGCATCGGCGACCGTGCCGGCGAGCACCTCGCGTGCGTCGACACGCAGACCCTCGACCACGGGAAGCGTATCGGGCTCGGCCCAAAGCGGCTCGAGGTGAGTTACCACGGGCAGCCGCGAAAAATCGTAGGAGGGCGGCGGCGACGTCGTCGCCCATTCGAGCGTGCTCGCGCCCCAGGGATTGTCTCCGGCAATGCGGCCGTTGCGAAGGCTGAGCAGGAGGTTCAGGAAGAAAAGCGCAAAGCCGGCGAACACCACCAGTGAAGAG
>NZ_RZOM01000651.1:0-3503 GCF_003999175.1 Mesorhizobium sp. M7A.F.Ca.ET.027.03.2.1
CCCGCCACCTCATAGGCGCTGTCATTGTTGGTGGCGACGATGATGCGGCGGCCGACCAGCACAGCGTGGCGCCGGAGATAGGCGAACGCCGCATCCGCCGACATGATGCCCGGCAGATCGTTGTTGGCGAAAGGCAGCGGCCGCTCGATGGCGCCGGCCGCCAGCACGATCTGGCGCGGCCTGACCCGCCACAGCGTATCCGGCCGGCCGTCGAAATGGCGTTGATTCAGCCCGACCAGATTGTGGTCGTAAATGCCGAAGGCGGTGGTCGAAGGCAGGATGAGGTGACCGCCAGCGGCAAGCTCGGCAATCGTCTCCTTGACCCATACGGCCGCCGGCTTGCCGTCGATCTCCGCGGCACGATGGCCGAGCGATCCGCCAGGGCTCTGCTGGTCGTCGACCAGTGTGACGGTCAGGCCAGCACCGGACGCCAGTCTTGCCGCCGCCAGCCCTGCCGGCCCCGCGCCCACCACCAGCACGTCGCAATGATGGTTGATCTGGTCGGCCATGCCGGGCGAGGTCCAGTCAGCATCGACCGTGCCCAGCCCCGCCATGGCGCGGATGCGCGGCTCGAACCTGTGCCAGTCCGGCCACATGAAGGTCTTGTAGTAGAACGCGGCCGGGATGAAGCGCGCAAAACGGTCCAGGAAGGCGTTGCGGTCGGCCAGTGCGCTGGGCGTGGCGTTGACGCTTTTCGCCACCAGTCCGTCGCGCGCCGGCTCGGTCGTGGCGCGGGTGTTCGGCATCGTCCGCGGGCCGCCGAGATCGACCAGCGCATTCGGCTCCTCGACGCCGGCGCCCCAGATGCCGCGCGGCCGGTGGTATTTGAAGCTGCGGCCGACGACCGCGACGTCATCCGCCAGCAGCGCCGAGGCGATGGTGTCGCCGGCAAAGCCTTGCACGATGGTTCCTTCGAAGCTGAAGCGGATCGGGCGCGAGCGGTCGATGGCGCTGCCGCCGGTGGCAAGACGCGAGGCGGTCACGCGGCATGCTCCCCGTCGAGAGCGGCCGAAGACAGCACCTTGTGGGTGACGGTGTCCCGCTCCATGACGAAGAACTCGCCGCAAATCATGTGGACCCAGATCTCGCGCGCCGCGCCTTTCGGATTGGTGCGCAGATAGAGATAGTTTGCCCAGCGATCGATCGGCACGTCGGCGCAATCCGGCCTGGCATTGCCGGCGTCGCCGCCATAGTGGAATTCGGTTTCGTCACGCGAGCCGCAGAACGGGCAAGGAAAGAGTTGCATGATTGCCTCTGGTCTTTGTCTCAGTGCGCGATGCCGGAGCCGGCCGCTTCGTCGATCAGCCGCCCGCTGGCGAAGCGATCGAGGTCGAACGGGCGGCTGATGTCGTTGTGCTTGCCTGATGCCAGCAGGTTTGCCAGCAGCGTGCCGCCTGCGGGAATGGCCTTGAAGCCGCCCGTGCCCCAGCCGCAATTGAGGAACAGGCCGGGCAGCGGCGATTCGCCGATGATCGGCGAGGAATCCGGCACGACATCGACGATCCCAGCCCATTGCCGCATCAGCTTGAGCAGGCCGAAGATCGGGAACATCTCCAAAAGGCCGGCGATCACCCCCTCCAGCGTCGGCAGATTGCCGCGCTGCGCATAGGAAGGAATGCGGTCGAGGCCGCCGCCGATGACGATCTCGCCCTTGTCCGACTGGCTGACATAGACGCCGCAGCCGGGCGACAGCACCACCGTGTCGAGGATCGGCTTGACCGGCTCGGACACGCAGGCCTGCAGCGCATAGGAATTGATCGGCAGCCGGAAGCCGGCCTTGGCCGCTAGCACCGAAGAATGCCCGGCTACCGCCATGCCGATGCGCTCGGCCCGGATCGCGCCACGCGAAGTCTGGACGCCGCGACAGCGGCCGCCCTCGATGATGAAATCGGTGATCTCGCAGTTCTGGATGATGTCGACGCCGAGCCGGCTCGCCGCCCGCGCATAGCCCCAGGCGACGGCGTCATGGCGCGCCGTGCCGGCCCTGCCTTGCCAGATGCCGCCGAACACCGGGAAGCGTGCATTGGCTGAGAAATTATAGATCGGCGCTACCCGGCGCACATCGTCAGGTGAAAACAACTCCGCATCGATGCCGTTGATCTGCATGGCGTTGACGGTGCGCGCCCCGATCTCCATCTCGGCAGTCGAGTGGCACAGATTGACCATGCCGCGCTGCGACAGCATGACGTTGTAGTTCAGGTCTTTCGACAATCCCTCATAGAGCTGGTGCGCCAGCCCGTAGAGTTCGACACTTTCGGGATAATAGTAGTTGGAGCGTACCACAGTGGTGTTGCGCCCTGTGTTGCCGCCGCCGATCCAGCCTTTTTCCAGCACGGCCACCCTGGTGATGTTGTGATTCTTTGCCAGGTAATAGGCCGTCGCCAGCCCATGGCCGCCGCCGCCGATGACGATGGCGTCGTAGGACGGCTTCGGCTCGGGCGATCGCCAGGCCGGTTGCCAGCCGGTCTGGCCAGCCAGGCCCTCCTTGAACAGCGACAGGGCGGAATAGCGTGTGGTCATGACGTGCCGGACAGGCCTGATGTTCGGAAAGAAATGTGGATCATCGATTGGTCTTTCGCACCGACGTCATCGGTTCGATCGGTCATGCCCGCATCGCCTTGCCCAGTGGATCATATGGCGACGAAGCGATGACGCGCGCATCTCTTTCGACGCCGACGATGTGGGTTGTCAACGGCGTATCGATATCGGCCGCTTCGCGCTCGACCAGCGCCATGGCGAGGCTCTTGCCGACCGTGTGACCGTAGCCGCCCGAAGTGACGAAGCCGGCGAGCCTGCCTTTGTTCCAGATGGGTTCGTAGCCGCTGGCATCGGCATCCGCCGCGTCGATTTCGAGCGTCACCAGCGTGCGCCGGGATTCGACTTGCCGTTCCTTCAGAGCCGCCTCGCGGCCGATGAAATCGCCCTTGTCGAAAGCGATCCAGCGGCCCATTCCGGTCTCATCAGGCGTATAGTCCTGCGTGAACTCGCGTGACCAGATGCCAAAGCTCTTTTCGAGCCGCAGCGAATTGACCGCGCCGAAGCCATATTCGGTCACATCAAGATCCTTGCCTGCCGACAGCAGCGCACGGCGCAGCCCCGCGTGTTCATTGGCCTGGCAATGGATCTCGTAGCCGAGTTCGCCGATGACCGACAGTCGTCCGACCTTGGCGCGAACCAGTCCGACATCCAATGTCTTGCAGGCAAGAAAGCCAAAGGTCTCGTGCGAAACGTCCTGATGTGTGAGGCGCTCAAGCAACCTTCGCGCATTGGGACCGGCGAGCGAGAAACCAACGACGGCGTCCGAGATGTCGCGAACGGTGACGCCATCGCTCATATGTTGCTCGAACCAGCGCATATGCCGCTGGCGCAGATAGTAGGATCCCATGATCCACCAGGAGCCATCGCCCCAGTTGAAGACGGTGAGATCGCCCTTGAGTTTGCCGTTTTCACCCAGCATCGGCGCGAGCTTGGCGCGTACCGGCTTGGGCTGCTCGCCTGCGCGC
>NZ_RZOM01000652.1:0-3501 GCF_003999175.1 Mesorhizobium sp. M7A.F.Ca.ET.027.03.2.1
CCGCTGGACGGGGCTGTAGCTCAGCTGGGAGAGCGCGTCGTTCGCAATGACGAGGTCAGGAGTTCGATCCTCCTCAGCTCCACCAGCGGATAGGTGGCCGTAGAATATCGCAACAAGATCAATACCTTATAAGGAAGTATCATAAACTACGCCCCCATCTGCGTACCCACGGTGCGTACCCAGCGTTTCACGAGCCAGGCTGGTAGTCTCGGCGCTGCAGATTGACCGCCTCTAGGGCCTCGCGAGTAGCCAAAGCATTGCCCACGCGGACTGGCTCCTCGCTGTGCAGCCAGATTTCATCTGTTCTATAGACATTTCTTGCTGGTCTATAGACATTTCTTGCTGTCTCCTTCACTCTTTAAATACCGGGGGGGGTATTTGGGTTGGCTACATCTTCTGTAGACACTTGTCCGCATTGCACTGCGGAAGTCCCGAGCCACATTCGAGACTGTGTTCGATGCGGAGAAGCGGTTGGGTTCCCCAACGTGCGAGCAGCCGCCGGTTCAGCCGAGGTTGCTGCGCTAGATCGCCGCGTCACCACTGCCTTCTCGTCAGCAAAAGCAGCTGGGTACGACGCGATCCTCGATGACTTCGGTCAAGCTATCGCAACGGCATCAGTGGCAGTGATTGCAAGGCCCCTCATGACCTTGCAACGCATCGTCGACAATTCCAATCTCCTTCTAATGACTTTTTACAAAGAAATGGAAGCCGGAGGGCGCACGGCAGAAAACAACGACGCTGACAAGGGAAGGACCCAAATCGACAGCTTGGTAAATCCTCTGTATTACACAGAACTCCATTTCGCCGCACTCTCATTGAATGGTGAAGGAGTTCGTCACTATGGGGATTTTCAGCTTACGCTCGCAAGTAGTTACATCTCATCTCGCGCCACTGTTTTTGAAGAAAACCCTTTCCAATTTGGGCAACGCCATAGAATCGTGGTGGGTGGCAGGTGCCCAGTTGGATACCGTGCCGCCTGGGAGGATCGCGGCAAGCTGGCCCAAGCGAAGCTCTTCCCGCAACTTACAAAGGCCTCGAAACCAGACGACTATCCAGGCGTTTTGATTAACCAAGGCGGCACGCGAGGCGAAGAGGACTTTATTGAAGTTCACATTTTTGGCACAATTGGGGTTGGAACGATAGAACGGATTGTTGCGTATCAGCCGAAAGGCCATGAGAGGCACATCTGGCGGGGTCTTCAGCGAAAGCTTAAGTCCGCAGGGATTGTCGTGGAGGTAAAGTTGTGATGGATGCGTGGCTCTCTGGCGAAGCCGGTGCTTATGCGGTTCCCTCAGGTTCGCTCCTCAAGATCGTCCACCTAGGTTCCGAAAGCGAATTCTTGGTTGACCGGTCGGAAGCGCAGAGGTCCTTCGCTGCGGCTTACGACACCATTGTGATGTCGGTCAAAGATGAGCTCGAAGCCCGCGAACGGGCCACCACGCTTTACAAAGCAGAACTCGCCACAAGACTATTCTTCATCCTTTACGACGAGGAGGAGGAAGCCTCAGATCGCGATGCGGTTGCGTCTGACCTAGGAGATTTGCTTCAAAGCAGACCAGTCGTAGAGAGGGTAGAGAACGTGCTGTTCTCTATGCCTTTCCCCCAAAAGATAGACGTGGCCTTAGTGGTTGAGGCGGCTGCGCCGTATCCTCCAGTCTCAGCTTTGATTTCTAAAGTTGCTCAATTCCAAGCGTCAATTGGGACCGTGCGCCACTGCTTTGACGACGTCGATCGCTCTATCTTCGATGATGATTGTCCCTACTCACAGTTCGACAAAGCTGCGACCCATCGCGGGTGTTTCAAGGCGTTCTCAGTTGCGCACGCAGAGGGCAAAGACACCAACTTCGCGATGCTCCAAGTACTCCGCGCCCTAAGCGGCATCCCTGGCGCTAGAAATGTGGTGAATAGCTGGGCGTCTGGCTTTGCGACCTATACTCGTAGGAGACTACCACTTGTCCACGAAGTTGACGTAGATGACTTCGAGCATGAAGGCAGTTCCGATTGGGGGGCCTTTGCAAATGTGCGCACACAGCTCAGAGCAGTTATTGAAAAGCTCCGCGACAACGACCTGGAACAAGCTCGGCGCTTTGCCTCACAACTTATTCAACTTCAAATGAGCCAGCCAGACGGCTCATTTTATGCAGCAAAATCCCTCTGCTTAATGAGCCAGGAGGCCAAGCAGCTGGAACTTTGGGACTTGCAGTATGAGTGGGCGCATTGGGCAACACAGCTTCGCCCGACAGACCCCTTCGGACACGGCCAAGAGGCGGATGCCCTGATCGATGCGGGCCGTTTGGTGGAAGCGGCAGAGGCGCTAGACAAATGCGCGGCTTGGGGTGATGGATTGTTTGCGGCTACCGGTCGGGCGAAGATACTCCGCCAAATCGGGAAACTTGAAGAGGCGCGATCGGCGTACCTAGCCGCGTACCGCGAATTCTCCCCCGACCCAGAATCTGTTCATGCGTTGTTGGGCGCCGCCGGAGTAGCACGGGAAATGGGTCTCCTTGACACCTCATTGCGTGAGTTCAACGAGGCACTGGAGTTGTATCCAGACGATACATTTTTATTGGCAGGGAAGGCCGCAACGCAAAGTGAGTTGGGTGACTGGCAGGGCGTCAAGCGGACCGTAGAATCCATAAGCATGGTTCGACCCGATGAAGTTTCTGGTTCAATTGCAGGTGCAAATGCGCTGAAGCTGTCTGGTTCGTTGGACGCCGCCGTGACAGAGTTTACACGCTTGAAACGCCGCTTCCCGTATCTCACACAACCACGAATAGGCTTGATTGATAGCTTGCGCATGCTCGAAAAGTATGACGTCGCGATCAACGAGATTTCAGAGGCGCAAGATCGCTTCCCCCGGAGCGCGCATTTCGTGGCTCAGATGGCAGATGTGAAACGTGAACTTGGAAAGCCACTGGAAGCCTTCAACGATGTTCTGACTGCTATTAAGACCTACCCCAAAGATCTCAGACTTCTTAGCACACTAAGTAGGTTGAACCGAGCGTGCCACCGAGATACTGAGGCACTAGCAATTGTCGATCAAGCAATCCTAGACAATCCTCAGGTATTTTGGCTTCGCCTAGAGCGCGCCGACCTGCTTAAGCGCTTGGCCCAAGTAGACGCCGCTTTGGTCGCCTACAGCGATTTGGAGAATGAGCACCCCAACTATTTGCCGGTTATAAATTCAAAAGCGGCTTTGCTCACACATTTAGGACGTTTTGACGAGGCGCATCGTTTGCTTATAAAAACTTCTAAACGTGAAACGCAGCATGAATGGCGGTCTTTCATTCTGCTGGGAGTTCTTCTTTGTCGCCAGGGCCTATTTAAAGATGCATTGGTGCACTTGAACGTCCGTCCCGACTGCGTTCCCTTCGCCCGAGAGCGAAGGATGCTTGCAAATGCAGTAGCGTCGGCGGAGTTAGGTTATGGGCGGCTAGCTGCTGCAGTGGCAGCCTCCGTGGACAAACCCGGTGAGGTATCAAACGTAATTCGGTTTCATGC
>NZ_RZOM01000653.1:0-3497 GCF_003999175.1 Mesorhizobium sp. M7A.F.Ca.ET.027.03.2.1
ATCCTCTATGGCCTCGTGATCTCGCTGCTGTTGACATTCGCGCTCGCGGTCACCGCTGCCCGGCAGCGCGGACGGTGGATCGATCACCTCATCCGTCTCGTCTGCGTCGCGGGCGTCGGCGTGCCGTCCTACTTTGTCGGCCTGCTGCTGATCATGGGCTTCTGCCTGCGGCTGAAGATCTTCCCCGTATCCGGTTACGGGCCGACCTTTTTCAACAATCTGTGGCATCTCTTCCTGCCGGCCCTGACGATCGGCATCGGGGTGACGCCGATCCTCGCGCGCAATCTGCGCGCGACCTTCATTCAGCAGTTGGACAAGGATTACGCGATCGCCTGCCGCTCCAGGGGCCTGCCGGAAAGCTACATCTTTTCCCGGCATGTGTTCTGGAATTCCCTGTTGCCGACAGTCAACCTGCTGGGCGTCGTGGTCGCCTTCCTGATCGGCGGAACGGTCGTTGTCGAAAATGTCTTCAACATTCCAGGGCTCGGCAACCTGCTCATCCGCGGCGTTCTCACGCACGACCAGTTCGTCGTCCAGGCAGTGGCCCTGCTGCTTGCCGTGGGTGTCGTCATTTCGAATTTTGCCGTCGATGTCTTGACCGCCATTCTCGACCCAAGGGTGGAATTATGAGCGATGTGATGCAGGGCGGCGGCTCCTTGGCCATGGCGCGTATCCGGACGATGCCGGCAACCTTGATCATTGGCGGCGCCATCACCTTGGCCTGGATCGTCGTGGCCATTTTGGCGCCAGTGCTGACCAGTTTCGACCCGATCAAGGTCGATGTGATGCAGGCGTTGAAACCACCTGGCGCCGAGCATTGGTTTGGCACCGACGCCATCGGCCGCGATGTCCTGGCGCGAACATTGTTTGCCGCACGCTACGATCTCGCCATGGCCTTCTTCGGCGTCGTTGGTCCGATCATCCTGGGGACGATCATCGGCCTTATCGCCGGCTATCTGGGTGGCCGGATCGATGCGGCGCTGATGCGCATCCTCGAGGTCACCGTATCATTTCCCTATTTCGTCCTCGTGATCGCCATCGTGGCCGTGCTGGGGCCCGGCCTCAAGAGCTACTTCATCTCGCTCACCTTGGTGAACTGGGTCAGCTATGCGCGACTTGTGCGGAGCCAGGCGCTGGTGCTGCGCGGCGTCGATTTCGTGCTGGCGGCACGTGGCATGGGTTTTGGGCATTTGCGCATCATGCTGTTCCACATCCTGCCGAATGCCATCGTCCCATCGATCGTCTTCGTCATGACCGATGCCGTGCTGGCCATCGTGCTCGGATCATCATTGGGTTTTCTCGGCCTCGGCGTACAACCGCCAACGCCCGAATGGGGCGCCATGATCGCGGACGGGCAGACCTACCTGACGACCGCATGGTGGATTGCGATCTTCCCAGGCATCGCCATCTGCCTTCTGGCACTGGGCCTCTCGTTGACCGCTGATGGTCTCGCCCGCCTCCTGAACACGGAATCCTGAGATGAGCGACCTCGTCAGCGTCGAGAATCTCACCATCGACTTCGCCACCAATTTTGGCGACGTCCACGCCCTGCGCGGCGTCAGCTTTTCACTGAAAGCAGGAGAGGTCCTTGGGATCGTCGGTGAATCCGGATCGGGCAAGACGGTGGCCTGCAGAGCCATCCTCAAGCTGATTGCCGGCAACGCACTGGTAAAGTCGGGCCGGATCATGTTCGAGGGCAGTGATGTCCTCGCCATGAAGGATGCCGAACTGGGCCAGCTGCGTGGCGGGCAAGCGGCGATGATCTTCCAGAACCCGTCGACGCATCTTGATCCGATCATGACGGTCGGGCGTCAGGTGGGCGAAGCGATGGTGGTCCATCAGGGCATATCCTGGCGGCAGGCCAATGCGCGGGCGGTCGGACTGCTCGAAGACATGCACATCAAGGACGCGCCAAGGCGCGCGGGCGCCTATCCTCACGAGCTATCCGGTGGCATGCGTCAGCGGGTGATGATTGCGGCGGCCCTTGCCTGCGAACCGAAACTGCTGATTGCCGACGAACCCACGACGGCACTTGATGTGACGGTGCAAGCTCAGATACTCGACCTGCTCCGCGGCATCCGGCGTGAACGCAAGCTGTCGGTCATTCTGGTCTCTCACGACCTTGGCGTGATCGCGGAAATGTGCGACCGCGTCGTCGTCATGAAGGACGGCGCGGTGCTGGAAATCGGCTCGGTCGATCAGATCCTGCGTGACCCCGCCCATGAATACACGAAGCGCCTGATCGCTTCCCAACCCTCGCTGATGAAGCCGACCACGCATGCCTGCCCCGTGGCGACGGAACCGCATCTCCTGGTGAAGAACCTGTGCGTGAACTTCTACCCAGGGCAGAGCCTTGCAGCCTGGGCGACACGCAAGCCGCCGCAGATCGTGCGCGCGGTCGACAATGTTTCGCTGGCATTGCGGCGCGGTGGGGCACTGGGGATCGTCGGCGAGTCCGGTTCCGGCAAGAGCACCATAGCCCGGGCCATTGCAGGCCTGGTGCAGCCGGAACAAGGAGAGATCGAGGTGGACGGCCAATCGCTCGATCGCGCGCTAAGGCAGCGCCGACCGGAGCAGGTTCGCAAACTGCAGATGGTGTTCCAGGACCCGTTCACGTCCCTCAACCCGGCGTTTACGGTTGCGCGAACTCTGGCCGAACCGCTGCGGCAACAGAACATCTGCCCGGAAAGAGACATTCCGGAGCGGATCCGCGAGCTGATGGAAAAAGTGGAATTGCCGCGCCAGTTGCTGGACCGACGCACCACGCAGCTTTCCGGCGGCCAGCGGCAGCGCGTCGGCATCGCCAGAGCCCTGGCGCTGGAGCCGGAGATCTTGATCGCCGATGAAGTCACCTCCGCTCTGGACGTCACCATCCAGGCCCAGGTGCTCGGCCTCTTTGCGCGGCTGCGCCGCGAATTGTCGCTGACGCTGATCCTGATTTCCCACGATCTGGGCGTGGTGCGTTATCTCTGCGAGCACGTTGCGGTCATGCAGCACGGCAAGCTGGTTGAATACGGCCATACGGAAGACGTTCTGGATCGCCCGCAGCAGGCCTATACCCAAGAGTTGATCGCCGCTATCCCGAAACTCTCGCGTCGAACGAGCAGCGGAATCCAACCAGGAGACACCCCGCTACTGGCCGCCGGAAGCAAATGCTGAAGCCTTCGGGGCCGGTCTACTGTGCCGTCCAGCCGCCGTCCATCGGCAAGGTCGTGCCGGTGATCTGCCTGGCCGCATCCGAACACAGGAACAGCGTCAGCGCGGCAAGCTCGTCGACGGTGACGAATTCCTTGGTCGGCTGGGCTGCGAGCAGCACATCGTGCTTGACCTGTTCCTCGGTCATGCCGCGCGCCTTCATGGTGTCGGGAATCTGCCTTTCGACCAGCGGGGTCCAGACATAGGGTGGGCGACGCCTATTTGGCGATCTCGAGCAGGGACGATACCAGAAGCTCTCGCTCGTCTTTCGACAGAACATCCGAATCGAAGAGGTTCATGCC
>NZ_RZOM01000654.1:0-3496 GCF_003999175.1 Mesorhizobium sp. M7A.F.Ca.ET.027.03.2.1
GCAATTCGCTGTAGGGTCGGCCGGTGACGGATGACGTCATCGAGGCCGAATCGTCGTCCATGCCGCGCGAATAGAAAACCTGCATCTCGGTGCCGGGGCAGCTCGATTCGCAATTCTTCTGGTCACGTTCGAAATCGCCTGCCGAGGCTGAGTTCGACATCGGGAAGAAGTAGCCGTCGCAGGTGCGCACACAGGAAGTGTGGAACTCACCGCCGACGCTCGGAAAATCGGGTATGCCGGGCTGGTTGAGCACACGGCGGACATTGCGCTCCTCGCCGGGATCGTCGGGCTGGTTGGGCTCATCAAGCATATCGAGCTGCTGGCTGTTGCCGCCAAAAAGCTGATCGAACAGGTTTGCGCTGCCGCCCTCGCGGTTGGCTTCCTGCAAAGGCGCCCGCCGAGGCGCAACGGCGTCGTCGCGGCAGCCATTGGCGTCAAGCGCCGCCAGGATGCGTCCGCGGTCGCGGCGCGAGCCGCCGCCGGCCAGCCGCTCGCGCTTGTTCTGCAAGGCGTCGAGATTGGCATTCATGCGATCGATGGTGGCGTTTAGCCCGGCGCATTGATTGAGGTTGCGGCCAAACAGCGAAAAGCCGCACCCGGCCCGGCTCGCTTGGCCGCGGGCTTTCGAAATCTGCTCATGCTGCCTGGCAATTGCGGAATCGTATTTCCGGATCAGCGCCGGATCGCCACCGCCGCCGCGCGAGGACGCGGCAAGATCGGCTTCCAGCTGGCGGCAGACCCGCGAGGCGGCCTGTGGCTCGGCCACCCCCCAGGTTGCGGACAACAGCAGGCCAAGCAGCACGGCAGCATGCGCCTGCTTCCACCCTCCGCTTGCCATCCGCCCAAACTCCGCCTGCCAAATCCGACTGTTAGCCCGCAATGCTACCGTGTTCGCGGTTAACTGCAGTTTACCGCGAAATCCGTGTTCAGCCCAGATTGACCACCGCCTGTGCCTTGTGGGCGGCTTCCACGACGGCAAGCGCCGTCATGTTGACGACGCCGCGCGAGGTGACCGACGGCGTCAATATATGCGCCGGCATGTCCGTGCCGAGCAGGATCGGCCCGACGTGTAGCGCATCCATCATGGTCCTGAGCGCCGTCAGCGTGATGTTGGCCGAATCGAGGTTGGGGAACACCAGCAAATTGGCTTCGCCCTTCAGCCGTGAATGCGGATAGACGCGCTGGCGCAGATGCTCCGACAGAGCGGAATCGGCGTGCATCTCGCCATCGCATTCCAGCTCTGGGGCAATGCGCGCCAGGATCGCCGCCGCTTGCCGCATCTTCAGGGCACTGGGCGAATCGCGCGAGCCGAAATCCGAATGCGAGAGCAGCGCTGCCTTCGGCTCGATGCCGAAGCGCTGGATTTCTTCCGCCGCCAGCACCGTCATCTCAGCGATTTCTTCCGCCGTCGGGTCGACGGAGACGTGGGTGTCGGTCAGGAAGATGATACCGCGCTGCGAGATCAGCATGGAAAGCGTCGACAGGTCGCGATCCTTGACGCCGGTGCGCGGGCCGATGATCAAGGTGACGTTGCGCAGATGCCGCTCGAAGCGCCCTTCGAGGCCGCAAACCATTGCATCCGCATCGCCGCGTTTCAGCGCAAGTGCTGCGATCACCGTGTTGTCGGTGCGCACCATGGTGCGCGCGGCTTCCGTCGTGACGCCGCGCCGGCCGGCGAGTTCGATCAGAAGGTCGACATAATGGCGGTAGCGCGGATCGTCTTCCGGGTTGATCAGGCCGAAATCCACACCGGGCTTGATGCGCAAGCCGTAGCGCTTCAGGCGCACCTCGATGACGTGCGGCCGGCCGATCAGGATCGGCTCGGCGATGCCTTCCTCGAGCACCACCTGGGCGGCGCGCAGCACGCGCTCATCCTCGCCGTCTGCATAGATGACGCGCTTGGCGCTCGATGCCTTGGCTGACGAGAACACCGGCTTCATCACCAGGCCGGAGCGGAAGACGAAGCGGTTCAGCTTGTCGATATAGGCGGCGAAATCGGTGACCGGCCTTGTCGCGACACCGGTGTCGCAGGCCGCCTTGGCGACCGCGGGCGCTATGCGCAGGATCAGGCGTGGATCGAAGGGCGAAGGGATCAGGAATTCAGGGCCGAAGATCGGCGTCTCGCCGGAATAGGCGCGGGCAGCGACATCTGAAGGTTCCTCGCGGGCAAGGGCTGCGATGGCGCGGACCGCCGCCATCTTCATCTCCTCGTTGATAGCGCTGGCACCACAGTCGAGCGCGCCGCGGAAGATGTAAGGAAAACACAGTACGTTGTTGACCTGATTGGGAAAATCGGACCTGCCTGTGCAGATCATCGCATCGGGACGCGCCGCACGCGCCGTTTCCGGCATGATCTCGGGATTGGGGTTGGCCAGCGCCAGGATCAGCGGTTTTGGCGCCATGTGCTCAAGCAGTTCCGGCTTCAGCACGCCTGCCGCCGAGAGGCCGAGGAAGACATCTGCGCCCGATATGACGTCGGCCAGCGTGCGCGCCTCGGTGTCCTTCACATAAGGGTCTTTCCAGCGGTCCATCTCGTCGGTCCGCCCTTTGTAGGCAACGCCGAAACGGTCGGTGACCCAGATGTTTTCGACTTTGGCGCCGAGCGAGACCAGCAGGTTGAGGCAGGCAAGGGCGGCAGCCCCGGCGCCGGAGGTGACGATCTTGATGTCAGATATGGTTTTTCCGGCGAATTCCAGCCCGTTGAGCACGGCGGCGGCGACAATGATGGCGGTGCCGTGCTGATCGTCGTGGAACACCGGTATGCCCATGCGGGCCTTCAACTGTTCCTCGACCTCGAAGCATTCCGGCGCCTTGATGTCCTCGAGATTGATGCCGCCGAAAGTCGGCTCGAGCGCCGAGATCGTCTCGACCATGCGCTCGATACCGGGCGCGTCGATCTCTATGTCGAAGACATCGATACCGGCGAACTTCTTGAACAGGACGGCTTTGCCTTCCATGACCGGTTTGGAGGCCAGCGGGCCGATATTGCCGAGGCCGAGCACCGCCGATCCGTTTGTGACGACACCGACCAGATTGGCGCGTGCGGTGTAGTCGGCGGCGGTCGCCGGGTCGTCGCGGATTTCCAGGCAAGGGGCGGCGACGCCAGGCGAATAGGCGAGCGCGAGGTCGCGCTGATTGCCGAGCGGCTTGGTCGCCTGTATCTCGAGCTTTCCCGGCCTTGGGTGCTTGTGGAAGTAGAGGGCGGCTTCGTCGAGGTCCGAACGTGCCGTCTTTTTGCTCTCGCCTTCCATGCGGCCGCTCCCTCGAAATCTGGCTGAGATTCCCTTTTAGCATGCAGCCGTGGTTTTTCGCGACGCTAATTGACGCGCCGGCAGCTTTACCCGGCGGCGCGTAGAAAGTTGCTAATGATCAAATGCTTATGCCGATTCTCTAACGGACGGCTCCTACAGTTTCACGGACAAGTTGATCAAAAGGCGCTGACGTAGAGACCACCATCGACCGGTATGTTCTGCCCGGTCAGATAGCCCGCATGGAC
>NZ_RZOM01000655.1:0-3491 GCF_003999175.1 Mesorhizobium sp. M7A.F.Ca.ET.027.03.2.1
CCAAGGAACTGATCGAAATCATTTCGGGCGCCGAGGCGCTCTAGGCGCGATCCGCGGGTCATCGACCCGCGACCGGACCGCGTGAGAAACAAAGGACGAAAAAGGGTAAAGACGATGGCGAAAGCAGCGACCCCCCAGAAGGCAGCCCCCAAGGCCGCAGCCGCGAAAACCGCAGCCCCCGCGAAGGCGGCAAAGGCTCCAGCAGCAGCCGCGAAGGCGGCCCCGGCCAAGGCGGCAGCACCTGCGAAGGCCGCAGCTGCCAAGACATCGGCAGTGGCCAGCAAGGCAACAGGCGTTGCCGGCAAGGTCCGCCAGGTTATCGGCGCCGTTGTCGACGTGCAGTTCGGCGATCACCTGCCGGCGATCCTCAACGCGCTCGAGACGACCAATGTCGGTAACCGCCTGGTGCTCGAAGTTGCCCAGCATCTGGGTGAAAACACCGTGCGCTGCATCGCCATGGACTCGACCGAAGGTCTGGTTCGCGGCCAGGAAGTGCGTGACACCGGCGCGCCGATCACCGTGCCGGTCGGCCCGGGCATGCTCGGCCGCATCATCAACGTCATCGGCGAGCCGGTCGACGAAGAAGGCCCGGTCGACGCGACCGAAATGCGCTCCATCCACCAGCCGGCTCCGACCTATGTCGAGCAGTCGACGGAAGCACAGATCCTGATCACGGGCATCAAGGTGCTCGACCTCTTGGCTCCCTACGCCAAGGGCGGCAAGATCGGCCTGTTCGGCGGCGCCGGCGTCGGCAAGACCGTGCTGATCCAGGAACTGATCAACAACATCGCCAAGGCGCATGGCGGTTATTCGGTGTTCGCCGGCGTCGGCGAGCGCACCCGCGAAGGCAACGATCTGTATCACGAGTTCATCGAATCCGGCGTCAACAAGAAGGGCGGCGGCGAAGGCTCCAAGGCCGCACTCGTCTATGGCCAGATGAACGAGCCGCCGGGCGCGCGCGCCCGCGTCGGCCTGACCGGCCTGACGGTTGCGGAATATTTCCGCGACCAGGGCCAGGACGTGCTGTTCTTCGTCGACAACATCTTCCGCTTCACGCAGGCTGGTTCGGAAGTGTCGGCTCTGCTCGGCCGTATTCCTTCGGCCGTGGGCTATCAGCCGACGCTCGCCACCGACATGGGCGCGCTGCAGGAACGTATCACCACCACCACCAAGGGCTCGATCACGTCCGTGCAGGCCATCTACGTGCCAGCCGACGATCTGACCGATCCGGCGCCGGCGACCTCGTTCGCCCACCTTGACGCGACCACGACGTTGAACCGCGCCATCGCCGAAAAGGGCATTTATCCGGCGGTCGATCCGCTGGATTCGACCTCGCGCATGCTCGACCCGCTGGTCGTCGGCGACGAGCATTATGGCGTCGCGCGCCAGGTGCAGTCGATCCTCCAGCGCTACAAGTCGCTGCAGGACATCATCGCCATCTTGGGCATGGACGAGCTGTCGGAAGAGGACAAGCAGACCGTTGCCCGCGCCCGCAAGATCGAGCGCTTCCTGTCGCAGCCATTCTTCGTCGCCGAAGTGTTCACCGGCGCGCCGGGCAAGCTGGTCGACCTCGCCGACACCATCAAGGGCTTCAAGGGCCTCTGCAACGGCGACTACGATCACCTTCCGGAAGCCGCCTTCTACATGGTCGGCGGTATCGAGGAAGCGGTCGAGAAGGCACAGCGCCTGGCGGCTGAAGCGGCGTAATATATGGACAGGAAGTTCTGTTGCTCGACCTTGCAAGAGGTGACGACGGAGCTTCCCTCGCCGTCGTTCTTCGAGACCGACGATGGGGTGCTGATGGTGACGGTCGGGACTGTCGAAACAGAGGACGGTCTTGGGTATTTTGATCAAGCGGTCATGTTCTGTCCATTCTGCGGGACCGAGTTGCAGACTGACGAAATTATCGCCGGCAAGGTGAAGCAAAATGGCTGAAGCTTTCAAGTTCGAACTGGTTTCCCCGGAACGCCTGCTTGTTTCCGAACAGGTCGAATCCGTCGTCATTCCGGGCGCCGAAGGCGAGATGACCGTGATGGCGCATCACGCTCCGGTCATGACCACGATCAAGCCGGGCGTCGTCACCGTGAAGACCGCGGCGGGCGGCGAAGAACGCTATGTGGTGTTCGGCGGCTTCGCCGACATCGTTCCGGCCGGCTGCACGCTGCTGGCGGAATCGGCTGTCGCGGTGAAGGATGTCGACCGCGCCGATCTCGCGCGCCGCATCCAGGAAGCCAAAGAAGACGCTGCCGACGCCAAGGACGACGAGGCTCGCAGCAAGGCGGAGCAGTTCCTTAGCCAGCTCACCACGCTGGAAGGCGCCATCCTGCCGGCTTGAAATTCGGTTTCGATGAAAGAGTAAAAAGCGGGGCCTTGCCTCGCTTTTTTGTTTGTTGGACAGTCGCGCTGCCTTGGGATGGGGGTGGGCCGGTGACGGAAGAAACAGCGCAACGAGAAACAGCCTCACGCTCCTGGTGGTCGACGGCCCTGGTGTCGGCCTTTGGCGGTCCATTCGGCGGATTTCTGTGGATCGGCAGCGGCAAGCCGGCGGTTGCCAGCCTGGTGGTGATCAGCGCCATCGTTTTCGCACTCGCCTACACCGGATTTCCGGTGCTGCCGGGAACCGATCTTGCCTGGCTGGCCAATTTTTCAGGTATCGGTTCGATGATCCTGGGGGCAGCGCTCGTTGTGCCCTTCGCCCATCGGTTCAAGCCGGTGAGATGGTATGCGCACGGGTTTTGGGTGCTGGTGCTTGTCTTTCTGACTACCTATCCGGCTGCATTTGCGATCCGTTCGTTCCTGTTCCAGCCGTTTTCGATACCATCCAGCAGTATGGTGCCGACATTGCAAGGCGGCGACTATCTCTTCGTCTCCAAATTCGCATATGGCTACAGCCGCTACAGCGTGCCGTTCAATCTGTTGCCGATAGAAGGCCGCATGTTCGGCGCGGAGCCCAAGCGAGGGGATGTGGTGGTGTTCAAATTCCCGCCCGACCCCAGCGTGGATTACATCCAGCGGATCGTCGGTCTTCCCGGGGACAAAATCCAGATGGTCAATGGCGTGCTGCACATCAACGATGTGGCCGTCGGCCTCAAGGATGCAGGCACTTTCTCCTACGAGGAACGCGAGCAACCTGCCAGGCTTGAACGGGAGACCCTGCCGGGTGGTGTCACCCATTTCGTTCTCGACCTGACGGACAGTTCCATCGGCGACAACACGCGGGAATTTGAGGTGCCCGAAGGCCACTATTTCATGCTGGGCGACAATCGCGACAATGCCTCCGACAGCCGATTCATGGTCGGCTTCGTTCCCTACGAAAACCTCGTCGGCAAGGCCGTGCGATTGTTCTGGAATTCAAAAGGCACGGAGTATTCTTCCCGGCAAACGCTGGACGGTTCGGTCGGCAAATAAGCCTGAATCGAGTTGGTTCGGACCCGCACCAAGTCTGGTTGATGACTACTTCATATCTATGCCGAGCGCGGCGAAGGCCAAGG
>NZ_RZOM01000656.1:0-3490 GCF_003999175.1 Mesorhizobium sp. M7A.F.Ca.ET.027.03.2.1
GATCTGCAGGATCTCCTCGTCGCTGGCCGGCTCCTTGCCCGAACCGCGATTAGCGATGTCGCGGTCGTGAATGGCGGCCTGGATCAGCCGCAATGTCGGCAGCCGGTGCTTGTCCTGCGCCTTCATCGCGCTCTTCAGGGATTCGGCGATTTTTCCGCGCATGGTGCATTCTCCTTCGATCGGCGCGGACAATAGCGCCGCGGGCGGGCCAAGGCAAACCCGGATGTGCCGGAGCAAGCCACTGATTTTGCTAGGTGAAATAAAACGTTCCGGCATTTCGCATGATCATTGACCGCCCTGCCCCCTTCCCCTATGTACTGGGCCTTGCATGAACGGAAATTTGACTGCGTGGAGGCCGCGAAATCGCCGCTTCGCGCCGTTTGCCGCGCAGATGGCCCGCCGGGCCGGTTGCAGCGCGCGGCCTGATAGGAGTGCCGCATGGCCGAGATGACCGCCGCCTCGACGCCCGCCTGGGCCACTGAAAAGCCGACCGCCCTTCTGGTGCTGGCCGACGGCACCGTCATCGAAGGTCGCGGTCTCGGCGCCACCGGCTCCGCCGTCGCCGAAGTCTGCTTCAACACGGCGCTGACCGGCTACCAGGAAATCCTCACAGACCCTTCCTATGCCGGCCAGATCGTCACCTTCACCTTCCCGCATATCGGCAACATCGGCACCAATGACGAGGACATCGAGGACCTCAATCCCGCCGCCCGCGCCGGTGCCGTCGGCGCCGTGTTCAAGGCCGATGTCACCAACCCTTCCAACTATCGCGCCGGCACCGGTCTCGACCAATGGCTGAAGAAGCGCGGCATCGTCGCCCTGTCGGGCATCGACACGCGCGCGCTGACAGCACTGATCCGCGAAAAGGGCATGCCCAACGCCGTCATCGCGCACGCGCCCGACGGCGTGTTCGATCTCGACGATCTGAAGCGGTGCGCCGCCGCATGGTCGGGCCTGATCGGCCTCGACCTCGCCAAGGATGTCACCTCGGGCCAGTCCTCGGTCTGGCGCGAGACGCCCTGGGTGTGGAACGAAGGCTTTGGCGAACAGACCGAACCGACAATGCATGTCGTCGCCATCGATTATGGCGTCAAACGTAACATATTGCGCCTGCTCGCCGGCCTCGGCGCCAAGGTCACGGTGGTGCCGGCCAAGACCGGCGCCGAAGAAATCCTTGCCATGCAGCCGGACGGCATTTTTCTCTCCAATGGCCCCGGCGACCCGGAAGCCACCGGTGATTATGCCGTGCCGGTCATCCGGGATCTGTTGAAGACCGACATCCCCGTGTTCGGCATCTGCCTCGGCCACCAGATGCTGGCACTGGCGCTGGGCGGCAAGACCGCCAAGATGCACCAGGGCCATCACGGCGCCAACCATCCGGTCAAGGATCACACCACCGGCAAGGTCGAGATCGTCTCGATGAACCACGGCTTTGCCGTCGATGCCGACTCGCTGCCATCGGGCGTCGAGGAAACCCACGTCTCGCTGTTCGACGGTTCGAACTGCGGCATCACGCTGACCGGCCGGCCGGTGTTCTCGGTCCAGCATCACCCGGAGGCTTCGCCCGGCCCGCAGGACTCGCACTATCTGTTCCGTCGCTTCGTCAATCTAATCCGCGAGAAGCGCGGCGAGGAATTGCTGGCCGAACGGGCTTGATCCTTCAGAATGCTGTTAGCGATATCGCTTAACACAAAGCGATAAATGTGCGATATTGCTTGTTGTGAAGACGATCATCCTTTCGGTATCGGCGGCTCGCGATCTCGATAACCTGCCGGCGGATGTCCGCGAGCAGGTTTCCGAGGGTTTGATCACTTACGCCGTCAGCGGTCGTGGAGATGTAAAGCGTCTTGCCGGCCGGAACGGTTATAGACTGCGTATCGGCCGCTATCGCGTCATATTCGACGAAGACCGCACCACGATTCTCGCGATCTACATCGGCAAGCGTGAAACGACGACCTATAGCAGGCCATAGGACAGGACATCATGAACGCCCCGCAAATCATCAAGACCTCAACCGGCGAAGAACTGGTCGTCATCCCGAAGGCCGACTACGAGGCATTGCTGCATGCCGCTGAAGAAGCCGTGGAAGATGCTGCGGATGTGGCGATCTACGATGAACGGAAGGCCGAGCTCAAAACGGAAAAGCCCCTGCCCGCTGCCGTGACGATGGATATCCTGCGGGGCTCGAGCCGGCTCAAAGCGCTGCGCAATTGGCGCAACCTGACCCAAGCCGATTTGGCGACTGCCATTGGTGTCAGCCAGGGTTTCCTGTCGGACCTCGAATCCAATCGTCGCAAACCATCGCCGCAGACCAGTGCCATGCTGGCAAAGACGCTGGATATCCCCGGCGAATGGATCGAACCCTAGAGCAATCCCAGGAAAAGTGTGAAACGGTTTCCCGTCCGGGAATTGCGACAAACAAAGAATCTAGTTCTCATCCTACGCCACCGGCCGGCCTTCACTGGCTTCCAGGACGGCGAACCATTGCTGGCGGTCGAGCCCGATATCAAGCGCCTTGACCATGGCGGCCAGCCGTTCCGGCTTCATCGAACCCAGCACCGGCACCAATCGGGCCGGGTGGCGCAGCAGCCAGGCGATGGCGACTGCGGCAAGATCGCCGGCACCGATTTCCGCTGCCACCTCGGCAAGCGCTGCCCGCACCCGCGCCTCGCGCCCCTCCTTGCCGGTGAACAGCGAGCCGCCCCCGAGCGGCGACCAGATCATCGGCGCATAGGCAAGGCGCTGCGCGTGGTCGAGGCTGCCGTCGGTCAGCGCTGATGTCTTCAGCACCGACATCTCGATCTGGTTGGTGGCGAGCGCGAACGGCATTCGCGAGGCCAGCAGATCGAACTGCGACGGCGTGAAATTGGAGACGCCGACCGCCCTCACCTTACCGGCTTTGACCAGGCCGGCCAGTGCCGGCGCCGTCTCATCGGCATCCATCAACGGGTCCGGCCGATGCAGCAGCAACAGGTCGAGATAGTCGGTGCCGAGATTGGCGAGCGAGCGGTCGACCGAGGCCGCGATATGAGTGGCGCTGGTATCGTAGTGCTTCAGCCGGTTGTCCGGCCGGTTTGGCGATTTCTTCATGATGTCGCATTTCGAGATCAGTTCGATGCTGTCGCGCTTGCCTTTCCAGCGCGCCAGCCCGGCGCCGAAGGCCGCTTCAACCTCATAGTGCCCATAGATGTCGGCATGATCAAAGCTGGTCAGTCCGAGATCGACGGCGGTGCCGATCAGCCGTGCGACCTGATCGGCATCCGGGCGGGCGGCGCTGTCGAGCAGACGCGAGGCGCCGAAGACCAACCGCGACAGCGACAGTCCGTCCCGAGTCAGCGCAATGCGGCTGTGACTCACACCTGCGCTCCATCTTCGGCGGCGCCGGCGGTGACATTTGCGCGCGCCGCGGGCCTCGCCACCTTGGTGACGAAGACGATGCACGCCAGCGTCAGAAAACATGCGCCGACCAGATAGGGCGCACCGCCGAAGG
>NZ_RZOM01000657.1:0-3488 GCF_003999175.1 Mesorhizobium sp. M7A.F.Ca.ET.027.03.2.1
GGCTGGATGCGCGCCGGCAAGATCGCCAAGACCGATCCGTGGCACCTGATCTTCTCGATCTGGGCGACGACGCAGCACTACGCCGATTTCGACGTCCAGGTCCGGGCCGTGCTCGGGCCGAACCGCGGCGGCGACGGCCGCTTCGAGGATGCGGCAAGGTTTCTCGAACAATTGTTCTTGGATGGGCTGAAGCCGAAGACCTGACGCTTCAGGCGCTGCGCCGCTCAACCGGCAGCGCGTCCAGCAATGTCTGCAGCTTGGCGACCGAGTTCTGCTCGGCGAGCGGCGTGTAGACGATCAGCTTCATGTCGGAGCCATCGCCGATCGACAGGCTCATATGCTCGAAGGTCATGGCGCCCGCGCTCGGGTGCCGGACATGCTTCACCCCCGACAACCGGTGCGCGACGTCGCGCTGCGGCCACCAGGCGCGAAATTCGGGGCTCGAACGCGTCATCAACTCGATCAGCCGCTCGAAATCCGGATCGCCGACATAACGCGCACTCGCGGCCCGAAACGAGGCCAGCACGGTGCGCGCCAGTTGCTCCCAGTCGACCAGCAGGCGCCGGTGGTGCGGGCTCGTGAACACCATGTGGACGATGTTGCGGGCGTCACCCTCCAGCAAGCCATAGTCGCCGAACACCGCGACGGCAGCCGGGTTCCAGGCCAGCACATCCCAGCGCCGCCCGACAACATAGGCCGGCTGCAGCACCAGGCTCTGCAGCATGTGCAGCAAGGGGCCGTCGACTTTTTCCGGCGCCACGGCACGGCGCTCCGGCTGCTGGCGGTCGGCGAGGATGAACAGATGCTGTTTTTCGGCGGCGTCGAGGCGCAGTGCTTCGGCAAGTGCCGTCAGCACCTCGACCGAGGGCCTGACCTCCCGCCCCTGCTCCAGCCATGTGTACCAGGTGGTGCCGACACCGGCGATCATCGCCACCTCCTCGCGGCGCAAGCCCGGCGTACGCCGCCTGAGACCGGTGGCGATGCCGGTGGCCGAGGGCGTCAGCCTTTCGCGGCGCGAGCGCAGGAAGGCGCCGAGTTCGCGCCGGCGGCTGTCTTCAGCCGAATGTGTGGGGGCAGCGTGGGGTTGGGACTCCATGCGGGTATTATAGCAGTATTGATACCAGGATAAAGTTTGAACTGTTTGGCCCGCGCCAACTGTCCCATCTTCGGTTCAGAGCAACAGAACGGAGGCTCTGAACATGGAACTCAAAGACAAGACGATCCTCATCACCGGCTCTACCGATGGCGTCGGCCGGGTCGTCGCGCAACGGCTCGGCGCCGCGGGCGCCCGTGTGCTGGTGCATGGCCGCGATGCGACGCGCGGCAAGGCTGTTGTCACCGGGATCGAAGCGACCGGCGGCAGGGCGGAGCTTCTGGTCGCCGACCTCTCGTCGCTGGCCGAAGTGCGCCGGCTTGCCGGAGCCGTGCGCGCCCGGACGGATCGGCTCGACATCCTCGTCAACAATGCCGGAATCGGCACAGCGGGCCAAGGTGCCAAAAGGCAGGTCAGCGCCGACGGCTACGAACTGCGCTTCGCGGTCAACTACCTCGCCGGTTTCCTACTGACATCGGAGCTTCTGCCGTTGCTGAAGGCGAGTGCGCCGGCCCGCATCGTCAATGTCGCCTCGGCGGGGCAGCAGGCGATCGATTTCAGCGATGTCATGCTGACCCGCTCCTATGACGGCGTGCGTGCCTATTGCCAGAGCAAGCTGGCGCAGATCCTGTTCACCGTCGACCTTGCGGAGCAGCTGAAAGGCACCGGCGTCACCGTCAACGCGCTGCATCCGGCGAGCTATATGAACACCACCATGGTCTGGCAAGCAGGCGTGACGCCGTGGAGCTCGGTCGAGACCGGTGCCGGGGCCATCCTCAACCTCGCCGCCTCACCCGCGCTCGACGGGAAAAGCGGCCTCTATTTCGACGGCCTGCGGGAATCCCGTGCCGATACCCAGGCCTATGACGCCAAGGCAAGGCAACGTCTGCGAGCCTTGAGCCTTGATCTCATCGGCACGGCCTCCCCCACATCGAAGGAAGACCATTCATGACCAAGACAATCGAACACACCGTCATCATCGGCGGCTCGTCCGGCATCGGCCTGGCGACGGCGCGAAAACTGCTTGGCCCGGGCATGAAGGTGACCATCACCGGGCGCAACGAGGACAAACTGAAGAGCGCTTGGAAAAGCCTTGGCAGCGCTGCCGGGAAGGTTGCGTTCGACGCCGCGAAGCCGGATGAGGTCCGCCAGTTCTTCGAGAGCCTCGGACCTTTCGACCATCTGGTGCTGGCGGCCAGCGGCGGCAAGGGCCTTGGCCCCTTCCCGACGCTTGACCTGAGCGACATCGGCTGCGGCGTCGAGGAAAAGGTCCGCCCGCAGCTGTCCTGCCTGCAGGCCGCCTTGCCGACACTCAACAAGGCCGGATCGGTGACCTTCATCTCGGCCGTGTCGGCGCAGCTCGCGACGCCCGGCGTCGCCGGTATCGCCGCCATCAACGGCATGCTGTTGACTGTGGTGCCGATCCTGGCCCTGGAACTGAAGCCGCTGCGCGTCAATGTCGTGGCGCCGGGCGTCATCGACACGCCCTGGTGGGATTTTCTGGCCGAAGAGCAGAGGCAAACGATCTTTGCCGACTATGCCGGCAAGACCCCGGTCGGCCGCGTCGGTCGGGCCGAAGACGTGGCCGACGCAATCGCCTTCCTCGTCTCCAACGGCTTCATGACCGGCCAGGTGCTGACCTGCGATGGCGGACTGCGATTTGCGGCATAGGAACAGCGACTATCGGGCTCCAACGGGACCTTAATTGGCCTTCTTTGGAACGCGGTCGTTCTCGTCCGCGGGCCTGTCGCCTGCCGGTTTTGCCGAAACAGGCTTTTCCGGCACATGGGAATAGTCAGATGTATCCGCCCCATACATCTTGTTGTCGATCGCCTCTTGCCAGCTGTAGTCCGCGTCGGATGGTGAAACGTCGGCAATCTCATGGCGGGAGGAGCGAGCGTGAAGCCAGTTCGGGGTGATCTCTCGAACCAATTGTGCAAAGCGTCCCATCGAAACCGTTCCTTTCCTTGTCCTTTCCAGGAGGCGCGATCACGGTTGCGTCGGCTGGACCTAGAGTTGACCTCTCAGCCAGGCCAGCGTCTCGGCAACGCCGGCCAGCCCGTACTGCGCGGTGGTTTGCGCCGGTGGTTTGACCCGTATCGATATGCCGCCGGCATCATTGATCGTTTCGAAGCCGTTTTCGTCCGACGTGTCGTCGCCCAGGAAGACCGGGCGGCGACCTGCGAATGGCGCAATCTCCATGAAACGCCGGATCGCGGCACCCTTGGCCGCCTCCAGCGGCAGCAATTCCACGCCGGCGTTGCCGGCAACCACCCGGTAGCCCTTTGGCAGGCCGGCCAGCGCCTGCTCGACAAGCTGCGTCGCGCGCGGAAGCAGATGCGGGGCGGCGCGCGTGTGGATGGCCAGCACCCGTCCCTTGCGCTCGATATAGGCC
>NZ_RZOM01000658.1:0-3474 GCF_003999175.1 Mesorhizobium sp. M7A.F.Ca.ET.027.03.2.1
GCCTGTCTCGCCTGACCGATCGCCTCGATCAGCGCGCCATGGATCGACGGCATGCAGCGGATCGACAGCGGGTCCTGCAAGGTGGTCGGCGCCGGCGCGTCGTCTCGGGCGAGCAGATCGTGCAGCACCTTGGCTGCTTGCTGCTGGCCTGCCGCCGGACGCGCCATATGCAGGCGCGGATCGAGGATGGTGCGGTTGGCACCGATGCCTTCCATGGTCAGCGCACCGGCCTGCTGTTGCCGGGCAAGGGCGGTCAGCGCATCCGTCACTGCAAGCGCGCCGCTGCCGGCGGATACCGCCGAGGCGTTGATCAGCGACAGGCCGTCCTTCGGCGCCAGGCCGATGGGGGCGAGGCGCGCCATCATCAGCGCCTTGGCCGCCGGCATGAGACGGCCCTGATAGTCGGCTTCGCCATCGCCAGTGAGCATGCGGGCGAGTGCCGTCATCAACACCAGGTCGCCGGCGCCGATCGAGCCGAGCGACGGCATGACGGGATGGACGCCGGCATTGAGCGCGTCGACCAAAGCGACGAAGACGGAAGGCGACAGGCCGGAGCCGCCGACCGAGAGCATCGCGGCGCGGGCGGTCATGGTTGCCCGCACGGCTTCGACCGGCAGCACCTCGCCGACGGCGCCGCTGCGTCCTTCAAGCAACTGGCGCTGGAAGGCGCCGGCGTTGCCGTCGACCGCGGTGCCGAGATTGGCGCCGAGCCCGGTGTTGAGGCCATAGATTTGCTGGCCGGACGCGGCGGCTTGGTCGAGCACTTTTCGTGCCTTTTCCAGCCTGCCGATGACATCGGGTCCAATCTCCACCTTGCGCCCATCGCGGGCGACCGCAGCGACATCGTCAATACCGACACCGGTTCCGGTGAGGACGAGCGCGCTCATGCGAAGCGCAGCCGCTGGCCGATGCCTTGCACTTGGGCCTTGGCCAGCATCGCCTTACCCAGCGCAATGTCGGACAGCGACAGGCCGCGATGCCAGAACAGGATCGTTTCGGCGTCGCTTTCGCGCCCGGCTTTCAGACCGGCGGCGATCTGGCCAAGCTCGGCATGCAGCGTCTTCTCGCTCAGCCGCCCGGTCTCGACATGGGCGCGCAGCGAGCCGAACTTGCCGCCCTTGCACTGGCCCCAATCGTCGACGACGATCTTCTGCATAATATCGGTCAACGACAGTTCCACCGCGCTCATCGTGCCGTAGGGCACGACCAACGCGCCGGGCTTGATCCATTCGGTCTTGAGCAATGGCTGCGGCTCCGGCAACCGCGAGGCCTCGACGACAATGTCGGCGCCCTCGATGCAGCTTTTCCAGTCGGCGACCGCCGTCACCGTCTTGCCGAGATCGGCGGACAGTCTGGCGGCAAAACCGTCGCGGCTTTCCGGGCGGCGCGAATGGACGCGGATCTCGTCGAAATCGAAGAGATAGTCGAGCAGGCGGACATTCCAGTAGGCGGTGCCGCGCGCGCCGATATGGGCCAGCACTTTGGAATTCTTTCGCGCCAGATGCCTGGCGCCGATGGCGGTGACGGCGCCTGTGCGCATGTCGGTGATGACGGTGGCGTCGAGGATGGCGCGCGGCGCGCCGGTGCGCGGGTCGAACAGGTTGAGGATGCCGAATTCGGAAGGCAGGCCATGCAGGTAATTGTCGACATAGTCGCCGACGATCTTGACGCCGGCCGTGTCGAGCGGCGCTACGTAGCCGCGCAACACGTTGAAATGGCCGTGGAAGGACGGGTCCGGCTCGAGATGGACGCGCGGTTCGACCACCGTCTGGCCCTTGCCTTGCGCCACCAGGCCAGCCTCGACGGCGGCAATGATTTCGCCATCAGTCATGGCAAGGGCGTCGATGTCGAGGGCATTGAGGTAGTCGATGTAGATGGGCTTCATGTTACGCGGACACTTTCCTCGGCCACCCCGTTCATCCCATAGCAGGCCAAGGCGGGACACGAAAGTTTGTTGCGAGGTCTCTGGACGCCGCCGGTGAGATGCTGTTCAAACCGGTTCCGTCATGACAGCCGTTCCCGAGACCGCAACCTTATCCGAAACGGCCACCAATGCGCGGCGCGTGGCGCTGATCGTCGCCATCGCCTTCTTCATGCAGTTTCTGGATTCGACGATCATCTCGACCTCGCTGCCGCAGATGGGGGCTTCCTTCGGCGTGTCGGCGGTGGCGATCAGCATCGGCATCACCGTCTACATGCTGACCATGGCCGTATTCGTGCCGCTGTCGGGCTGGCTCGCCGACCGGTTCGGCGCACGCAACATCTTCCTGCTGGCGATCGTCCTGTTCACCCTGGCCTCGCTTGCCTGCGGCGTCTCGCAAAACCTGACCCAGTTCGTCGCCGCACGTGTCGTGCAAGGGCTCGGCAGCGCGCTGATGACGCCGGTCGGGCGCATCCTGGTACTGCGTAATGCGTCGAAGTCGGAGCTGCTGAACGCCACGGCACTGATCACCTGGCCGGCGCTGTTTGCGCCGGTGATCGGGCCGGTGCTTGGTGGCTTCATCACCACCTATCTGTCCTGGCACTGGAATTTCTTCATCAACATCCCGCTTGGCGTGGTCGGGTTGGTGCTGGTCGCCCGCTTCATTCCGGGCGATCGCGAAGCCGACCCCAAGCCGCTCGACTGGCCGGGTTTTTTCCTGACATCGGCGGGGCTTGCCTTGCTTCTCTATGGCCTTGAACGCATCGCGCACCCGGAGGACGGCGTTCTTCCGACGGTGCTGCTGGTCGTAGCCGGCATCGTCATCGGCTGGCTGGCGGTGCGGCATCTCAGGCGCGCGCCGCATCCGCTGCTCGATCTCTCCTCGTTCAAGGTGCTGACCTTCGCCATCTCGACGCTTGCCGCCGGCACCATTTTCCGGGTGGCGATCAACGCCACGCCGTTCCTGTTGCCGCTGCTGTTCCAGGTCGGCTTTGGCCTCTCGTCCGTCGATGCCGGCTTGATGATCCTGGCCTATTTCCTCGGCAATCTCGGCATGAAGACGGTGACGACACCAACGCTGCGCCGTTTCGGCTTCCGGTCGGTGCTGGTCGTCAACGGCCTGATCGCTTCGGCGGCGATCATGGCATGTGCTGCGATCTCACCGCAGACGCCGCAAGCGCTGGTGGTGGCGTTGATGCTGATCGCCGGCCTGTCGCGCTCGATGCAGTTCACCGCGCTCAACACACTGGCCTTCGCCGACATCGATGCGGCGCAACGAAGCTCGGCGGCGACGCTGTCCTCGATGCTGCAGCAGGTGGCGATGCTGTTCGGCGTCGCGGTGGCGGCGGCGATCCTCAATTTGTCGCAGATCGCCAGGGACCGGCCGGCCCTCGATCTTGTGGATTTTCGAGTGGCCTTCCTGGCGATCGGCGCCATCGGGCTGGTGGCGGCGTTGCGTTTTCTCGTGCTGCCGCCAGGTGCGGGCGCGGAGGTTTCCGGCCACTCGCCGGGAAATTGAGATCGATTTTTCCGCCTAATGCGGAGATAAATTC
>NZ_RZOM01000659.1:0-3472 GCF_003999175.1 Mesorhizobium sp. M7A.F.Ca.ET.027.03.2.1
GCCTCGGCGTCGAAAGCCGCGAGGTCGGTCTCCTTGAGCCCCTCATCGCGATCACGCACTGGCGTGAAGGGGCCACCCTTGCGTGCAATTTCCCTGGCGAAGTTCACGGCATGCGTCGTCAGATCGCCGTCGAAGACGGCATCGACGAGACCGGCTTCATGCGCCTCGGTCGCACCGATCGGCGTACCGGAGACGATCATCTTCAGCGCCTTCACCGCGCCGACCAGGCGCGGCAGCCGCACCGTGCCGCCGCCCCCCGGCAGCAGGCCGAGCTTCACCTCCGGCAGGCCGAGCTTGGCGCCGGCATCGGCAACGCGGAAATGGCATCCGAGCGCCAGCTCCAGCCCGCCGCCGAGCGCGGTGCCGTGGATGGCGGCCACCGTCGGCTTGGCGATGGTCTCCAGCACAGCCACGATGGCGCGTAGCTCGGGCTGCTGCATCGGCTTGCCGAATTCGGTGATGTCGGCGCCGGCGACAAAGGTCCGGCCGGCGCATGCAATGACGATGGCGGCAACCGAAGCATCGTCGCGCAACTCAACCAGCGCCTGCATCAGCGGTTCGCGAACATGGAAGCTCAGCGCGTTGACCGGCGGGTTGTCGATAATGACGACGGCGACGTCGCCATCACGGTGGATCCTGAGGAAATCGGACACGCAAACCTCCCAGCGCTATTCAGCGGCCGTGGCCGCGCGAACGGGATTTACAGCGCCATGACGTCGAAGGGAACCGGATGTCGGCCTGGCACAATGATTACAGGCCTGGGACGACGAAGGCGGAGCCTACCGCGGCGCCTTCTGCCCGCCCGCCGCCGTGATCACCCCGACAATGATCAGCCCCGTGAGCAGCAATCGCACCCCGGCACTCACCCCAAACGTGTTGAGCATGGTCAAAAGCAGCACCAGGAACAGCGCCGCGCCCCAGACCCCGGGCACATTGGCCTTGCCGCCGGCGACCGACGTGCCGCCGATGACGACGACGGCAATCGAGGCCAGCAGATACTCATTGCCGATATCGACATTGGCCCCCCGGAAATAGCCGGCCAGCAGCGCGCCGTCCATGCCGCCGAGCGCGCCCGACAGCGTGTAGGTGAGGAAACGAATTCGGCCGACACTGACGCCGGCGAGCCAGGCGGCGCGGATATTCTGGCCGATCGCCAGCACCGAGCGGCCATAGATCATGCGCTGCAGGGCGACCGCCGCACCGATGGTGAACAGCACGGTGAGGATCGCCAGCACCGGAATGCCGAGTATCTGCCAGTTGGCGAAATCGGCGAAGCCCGGCGGCGGTTTGATCTGCAAGCCGCGTCCGTAGCTGATGTCGATCGACTGGATGATGAAGCTGGCCGACAAAGTGGCTATGATCGGTGGGATGCGCAGCGCCCAGATCAGCAGGTAGTTGGCGGCGCCGATCGCCGCCCCGCAGGCAAGCGCCGCCAGCAGCCCGACCGCGATCATGGAATCATTGCCGTCCATCACTTTCATCGCGACGGCGCTGGCAAGGCCGATATTGGCCGGCAGCGACAGGTCGACATTGCCCGGGCCGAGTGTGATGACGAACATCTGGCCGACGCCGACAATGACGGTGAACACCGCCAGCGACAGGGCCGCCGTCACCATGCCGCCGGCGCCATAACCGCCGGTGAAGGCGATGGTCGCCAGCCACACCAGAAGCGCGCCAATGAACGACCAGATCCAGGGTTTGGCGAGCAGCGATTTCACCGATGTCATCGCTCACCTCTCCTTGCGGCTGATCAGCACCCGCGCCGCCAGCACGATGATGAGGATGGCGCCGTTGGCGGCAACCTGCCAATCGGGTGGAATGTGCATGAAGGTGAGCAGTGGCGAGGCCGCCAGCGCCAGCGTCAGCGCGCCGATCACAGCACCTATCGGCGACACCCGGCCGCCGACGAATTCGCCGCCGCCGAGGATGACGCCGGCGATGGCCAGCAGCGTGTAGCCGTTGCCGATATTGGCGTCGGCCGAGGTGGTGATGCCGATCAGCGCCATGCCGGACAGCACGCCGAACAGGCCGGCGAGCGCAAACAGCACGATCTTGGTTCGGAGCAGCGACCAGCCGGCGCGGCCAAGCGCCGCCGGATTGCCGCCCGAGCCGCGCAGGATCACGCCATAGGAAGTGCGCATCAGGCCGAAATGAACGATGACGCCGATGAGCAGCGCGGCGATGATCGGGAACGGAATGAAGGGCGGCTTGAACGCCATCAGCCCAAGCAGCCAGTCCGGCGCCTTGCCGCCCGGTTTGGGCAGGACGAGAATGGCCAGCCCCTGCCAGACGAAGCTCATGCCGAGCGTCACCACGATGGACGGCAGATTGCGCAGATGGATAAGCGCGCCGAGCAGCGCATAGATGCCGATTGATCCGAGCAGGATGGCGGCGCCGATGAGTGGCGCGTCCTTCAGCCAGGTCGCCGTGACGCAGCCGACGAAGCCGACGAAGGTGCCTATCGACAGGTCGAGCTCGTTTCCGGCAATGACGAACATCTGCGCGATCGTCGCCAGCGCGATCGGGATCGCCAGGTTGAGCATCAGGCTGAAGCCGAAATAGCTGATGGCGCGCGGGTTGAGCCAGGCGATGGCGAGCAGCACCAGCGCCAGCGACAGCGCCGGCAGCAGCCCGCGCAACAGACGGGCACGGGCCAGTGCGCCTCGCTCGGCGGACGTCCTGGCGGCGGTGTCGAGGCTGGCGGCCGTCATCTCAGGCCGCATCGCCGAATGAGGACTGGATGATCTTCTCTTCGGTCAACTCGTTGCGGCGCAGATTGGCGACGATGCGGCCGTTCTTGAAGACATAGATGTGATCGCAATTGTCGAGCTCTTCGGTTTCCGTGGTGTACCAGAGGAAGGTGCGGCCTCGGGCAGCCTCTTCGCGCACGAGGCCGTAGACCTCCAGTTTGGTGCCGATATCGACGCCGCGCATCGGATCGTCCATCAGCACGATCTGCGCATCCGAGCCGAGCGCGCGGGCAAACAGCGCCTTCTGCTGGTTGCCGCCCGACAGCGAGAAAATGTTGTTGTTCATATCGGGCGTGCGGATGCCGATCTTCTTCTGCCAGAATGCAGCGAGTTCGGCCTCGCGCTGCGGCGAGATCAGCAGCCCGCTGCGCAGCCGCGCCAGCGAGCGGATGCCGATGTTCTCAGCGATCGACCATTGCGGAAAGATGCCGTCCGACTGGCGGTCGCCGGCGACCAGCGCCACCGGCGCCGTCACCTCGATGCCTGCCTTGGCGCGCGATGCCGCGCTAAAGATCGCCAGCAGCAGGTCGGTCTGGCCGTGTCCCGCCAGACCGGCAAGGCCGATGATCTCCCCGGCGCAGGCGACAAGGTCGGTGCCGTCCTTCTGCGCGGCGGGCCGCGCCCGGACCCGTAGCGGACTGGCGCCGGGCTTGGCGGCAGCGATTTGCGCCGCGATCTTCGGGCGCGCTTCCGCTCCGCCCATCGCCGTCACCAGCCGGTCG
>NZ_RZOM01000065.1:0-11615 GCF_003999175.1 Mesorhizobium sp. M7A.F.Ca.ET.027.03.2.1
GCCGCTGCTGTTGACCGGAGTGCCGACGTTCGTGAAGATCCCGTTGAGCGAATTGCCAACCGCCCCGGCGCCGGTGATGATCGCGAGCGCGATAAGAGCCGCGATCAAGCCATACTCGATCGCGGTCGCGCCAGACTCGTCCCAAGCGAAACGGCAGGCTATTTTCTTCATGTCAACCTCCTACAGCTACTAAAGCGACAACTAATATATCGCCGTGAGTTGCGGGGGCGTTAAGGTTCTCGGTTTCGGGTCCGTTAACGTTTACCAGACGAATGAAATGAAGGCTGGAGCCGCAGCTGGCGGCCGTCGCGAGCAATGCCAGGAGGCCCATCGGGTCGGCTAAACAGCAGCGCCCGAAAAATCGATCCGTGTTCAGCATTTGTCGGGAGTTGCATGTCGAGCCGCATGCGGACGAAGACGACGTAGCCTACGCCACGCGCCCGCTGGGCGGCCGTGGCGAGCAAATGGACGCGCGCCGACGGAGAGGCGGAAGACGTCCATCGCGAGCGCGTGCGATATTCGCTGGCAAGGCTGCTGAACGTCGAGCGCAGGGGCGAGACCGTCGATGCGTACCAGCTGCGCCGCCTGAATGCCCGCGCCAGACCGCAGGCGCTGCGCGCATCATCGGACCCGCTGCGCAGTTCGGCGAAGAAGCCCTCAACGTGATCAGGAAGCACGCGCTGGGGCTCGACGCCCATGCACTGCGCCGGGCTCACCCAACCGTGAAGCTGCAGAAGCCGAGCCTCGGCGACGATCCGGCCGAGCCGTTCAACTACGCGCGCTTCACACGCCCCCGCCCCTGCAGAACGGGGATGATGTCGTTCATGATGGGGATGGACGCGCCGGCTTTTCGCGCAGCCAACTCAAGGTCAAAGACGTAAAATTGCCGCTGACTATTCAGCATTCAAGACCCCCCGCCCGTTACTTGTCGGTGTACAACTTAACATCGGCTTCCACCAGCGGGCAGCTTCCTAAAACACTGGGACGCGCGTTTCGCTAAAATCCCAGTTGGAGCAGGGAGTGGAAAGTAAAGTTTCTTTCAGATTTCCTAGTCGGCATATCCAGAGCGTGAAGAAAAAAGTCGAAGTGTACCTGAGCCTGCAATATGTGGGCTCCGCCAACGGTCTCGCCTACCAATCCTAATCCACGAGAGACCGCAAACGCCATCGCATCGATGATGCGACTTTGGCCCGGGTGAACGACGAAATTTGCGGAGCTGTATGTCACGGCATTAAAGCCTGCACGCTGCCGGAAGCCATCGGCCGGCTCATCCGTCCAACCCAAGTCAAAATTCGCAGCTGGGCGAACTTCCAGCGCCGGCTGCCTCGCGGAGACCTCCCCCTCGTTTTTAAGCCAAAACCTAAACTCGTAATACCACATGTGACCCAGATACCGATCAAGGTGAATTTCAGGCACCACAGCCAGAGACGGCACCGAAAATCGCTTGAAGCTGTCTTCAATATCGTAGTGTTCCATGGGGAAACTGCTGGAGCCGATGCGCTTGTAGTATTGCTTGTTGGCTTGGCACATGTGCGGGCGACGTTCTGATCGTGGAACATCGATCACGAGATAGCCGACTGCTGGATCGCGGTCCGATCCAACGCCATGAACCTGTATGGTGTCGTGCTTCGGCTGCAGCAGCTCGCCGAGCGAAGCGTTCAATGCGCTTTGTGCGACCTTCCAATTGGGAAACGGCTTCAGTTCGCTCAAAGCGTCCATTCCATTCGCGTCACGCCGGCAATTAGCGCCAATGACAATCAGTCCGCCTGCAGAATTAGCGAACGCAGAAATCGCTTTGCCAATGAGGCGGCGACCGTCCTTTCCGAGCTTGCCGTCAGCGGAGAAGATTGCGCCATCGCTGTCGCCAGATGCCAGCTTAAAGTCGAGCTGCAGACCTTCCTGCACCCCTTGGGCGACGGCGTCCCGTAGCGCGGCCTCGCCGTTAGTAACGATGTCGCCCAACTGCATTGAACCCTCCGACCCAGTTGGCACCCTAGTCGGCACCGGATGGCGAGGGAAGGGATGGCAAGCGTGGATCACGCTTCCGCAATTGCTGTAACCCGCCGCGGTCCGAGCCCGGTATTGGCCAAAAGTTAGCCACTGGACGTAGCAGAAAAACTAAGTGTTTGATTTTGTTGGTACGCCCAAGGGGAATCGAACCCCTGTTCCCGCCGTGAGAGGGCGGTGTCCTGACCGCTAGACGATGGGCGCGTTCAAGAACCGGCGATATAGGCTGAGCGCTGGGAAAAAGCAACTGGGCTTCGCCGGCTTTGTCGTATCGGGGAAAAGCCGTCCGCAAGCCTAGCGTTTCGGCTCGATCAGATCCCAGAGATTCCCATGCAGATCGGCGAAAACCGCCACCGTGCCATAGGGCTCGAAGCGCGGTGCTTCGCGGAATTCGACGCCCTTCTCCAGCATCGCCGCATGGTCGCGGGCAAAGTCGTCGGTTTCCAGGAACAGGAAGACACGCCCGCCGGTCTGGTTGCCGATGCTCTGCCTTTGCGCCTCGTCGGACGCTTCGGCCAGAAGCAGCCTGGCGCCCTGCCCGTTGGCCGGCGCGACCGTGATCCAGCGCTTGCCGCCGCCGAGATCGACATCTTCGACGAGCAGGAAGCCCAGCCGCTCGACATACCAGGCAATCGCCTCGTCATAATTGGCGACGACCAGGGCGACCGTGGCGATGCGGCGATGCTCGGCGAACCCGCTCATGCCTGAGGCTTGCTCATTGGCCTGCTGCCGTTCATCGTTGCGGCTCGGTCACTTGTTGCGGATCGCAAAGCGGCCGATCAGGCGTCGCTCGGTGATGTCGTAGACGAAGATCGTGCGGCTGCCGTCGGCAAGCTCGGCGTCGATCGAGACACGATTGCCGGACAGCGACTGGCTGACCACCGTGGCGCCGACCGGCAGCACGATGTCGCCGTTGACCGGTTCGCCGGCGGGTGTCTGGATATCGCCGGCCAGCGGCGGGTTCGCCGGCGGTGCATTGCGCGCTTTATAGACAAGGGCGCCGATCACCACCATAAGGGCGAGGAACAGCAGGCCGAGATTGATCCCGACGAAGCGGACGAGTTTCCTGCGCACCTTTTCGACCTCGGGGTCGAGCGGCTTATCCTGGTCTTCTTCGGCGATCGGGCTGGCCATGGCAAAACAGTTCCGGAACGGTTTTTCAATGAGCGCTCATAGCGAAGAGGCCCCTGAATTGATAGAGGCGGAACCGACAGTGCTGGTGGCGGGCGCGGATGCGGCCGGCCTGCGCCTCGACCAGTGGCTGGCCGCAAGCCTTGGCCCGGACATGTCACGCAGCCGCGTGCAGATGCTGATCAGGCAGGGCGCGGTCTCGGTCGACGGCAAGCCCGTCGACGAGACCAAGCGCAAGATGGCGCCGGGCGAGAGCGTGTCGGTTACCATGCCGGAGCCGGAGCCGGCGGAGCCGCAGGGCGAGAACATCGCACTCGATGTACTCTATGAGGACGACGAACTGATCGTCATCAACAAGCCGGCCGGGCTTGTCGTGCACCCCGGAGCGGGCAACTGGACCGGCACACTGGTCAATGCGCTGATCCATCATTGCGGCGACAGCCTTTCAGGAATCGGGGGTGTGCGCCGGCCGGGCATCGTCCACCGCCTCGACAAGGAGACCAGCGGCGTCATGGTCGTCGCCAAGACCGACCGCGCCCACAAGTCACTGTCCGAGGCTTTCGCCGATCACGGCCTGACCGGCGACTTGGAGCGTGCCTATCTGGCGCTGGTCTGGGGCATACCGCAGAGGCCGACCGGAAGGGTCGACGCGCCGCTCGGCCGCGCCGCCGACCGCGTGCGCCGTGCCGTGGTGCCGGAAGGACGCGACGACGCCCGCCATGCGGTCACCCACTTCGCCGTGCAGGAGCGCTTCGGCGAGAGCCAACAGGAGTTCGCCACGGCCAGCCTGGTCGAATGCCGGCTGGAGACCGGCCGCACCCACCAGATCCGTGTCCACATGGCGCATATCGGCCATCCGGTGATCGGCGACCCCGATTACGGCCAAGCCTTCCGCACCAAGGCCAACCGGCTGCCCGAACCGCTGAAAAGCCAGGTCAAGGCATTTCCCCGGCAGGCTTTGCATGCCTGGCTCCTTGCATTTCGCCATCCCACTACCCATCTAACGATGAGGTTCGAGGCGCCGTTACCGAGGGACATGGAGGAACTCGTCGGCGGCTTCCGCAAGCTCTGAACCCGCCATCAAAAAACCTGACTGACATTGTTCACTTCAGCGTGACACACTGTTTCGTGTTGAACAAATGCCTGTCTTTTCTGGTTTTGTTCCTGTATAAGATCTGATGTCGCGGGCGAGCCTTTTGGTGCTCGCGTCACATGCCCGCCGCGTTTCGGGGGCATCACTCCAATAGAGAGGGGGCGCTATCATGGCCCAGTCACTACCCAGTATCGTTTCCGGCGAAGGCGGCCTCAGCCGCTACCTGGAAGAAATCCGCCGCTTTCCCATGCTGCAGCCGCAGGAAGAGTACATGCTCGCCAAGCGTTATGCCGAGCATGAAGACACCTCCGCTGCGCACAAGCTCGTCACCAGCCACCTCAGGCTCGTTGCCAAGATCGCCATGGGCTATCGCGGCTATGGCCTGCCGATCGGTGAAGTGATCTCGGAAGGCAATGTCGGCCTGATGCAGGCCGTCAAGAAATTCGAACCCGAGCGTGGCTTCCGCCTCGCGACCTATGCCATGTGGTGGATCAAGGCCTCGATCCAGGAGTACATCCTGCGCTCGTGGAGCCTGGTCAAGATGGGCACGACCGCCAACCAGAAGCGCCTGTTCTTCAACCTGCGCAAGGTGAAGGGCAAGATCCAGGCGCTCGACGACGGCGACTTGAAGCCCGACCAGATCACCGAGATCGCCACAAGGCTGAACGTTTCCGAAGCCGAAGTGGTGTCGATGAACCGCCGCCTGTCCGGCGACGCCTCGCTCAACGCCCCGATCCGGGCCAGCGAAGGCGAATCCGGCGAATGGCAGGACTGGCTGGTCGACGACCACGAAAGCCAGGAAGAGATGCTGATCGAGCAGGACGAGCTGGAAAACCGGCGCGGCATGCTGTCGGGCGCTCTTGCCGTGCTCAACGAGCGCGAGCGGCGCATCTTCGAGGCCCGTCGCCTCGCCGAAGAGCCGCTGACGCTGGAAGAGCTGTCGTCCGAGTTCGACATCAGCCGCGAGCGCGTGCGCCAGATCGAGGTGCGCGCCTTCGAGAAGGTGCAGGACGCGGTCAAGGCCGCCGCCAAGCGCCAGACCCAGGCGCTGCGCACGATTGAGGCGCAGCCGGCGGCGTAAGGTTAGCTAAGGCAACAAAAAATCAAGGCGGCGCCAGGAAACCTGGCGCCGCCTTTTTTGTGGCTGATTGGGAGTTGGCGAACGGGGGCGACAGCCAATCTCCCCCGCAAGGGTCGAGATTGGCAGCTTCACCAACGGCCCCTCAAAGCCCGTCCAGCGGAAACTTCAGGTACCGCCGGCCATTGGCTTCGGGTTCGGGCAGCCTCCCGCCATTCATGTTGACCTGCAGCGCATGCAGGATCAGCCGCGGCATCGGCAGCGTCCTGTCGCGCGCCTCGCGCAGGGCGACGAACTCGGCCTCGCTGCAGGCGGCGGCAAGATGGATGTTGGTAGCCTTCTGTATGGCGACCGTGCTTTCCCACAAAGGTTCGCGGCCGCCGGCCTGATAGTCATGGCCGACGAACACCCGCGTCTCGTCCGGCAACGCCAATATGTCCTGGATCGAGCGCCAGAGCCGCGCGGCACTGCCGCCGGGAAAGTCCGTCCTCGCCGTGCCGCTGTCGGGCATGAACAGCGTGTCGTGGATGAAGGCGGCATCGCCGATCACATAGGTGATGGAGGCCAGCGTGTGTCCGGGCGAGAACAGCACCTTGACCGGAAGGGTACCCACTTGGAAGGTTTCGCCTTCTCTAAACAGCCTGTCCCACTGCGAACCGTCGGCGGGAAAATCCGGCCAGTTGTAGATCGCCTTCCATAGTTTCTGGACGTCGACGACCCTGTCGCCGATCGCCGTCGGCGCGGCGGTCTTCTCTCTCAGATAGTGCGCCGCCGAGAAATGGTCGGCATGCGGATGGGTGTCGAGGATCCATTCGACGCTTAGCCCCTGCTCGCTGACGAAGTCGAGCAGGACATCGGCATTCGTCGTTGCCGTGGCACCGGATTTCTCGTCGAAATCAAGGATCGGATCGATGATGGCGCATCGCTTCGTCGCCTGGTCGGCGACGACATACTGGATGGCGCCGGTCGGCTTGTCATAGAAGCCGCTGACCTGCGGCCTGGCCAAAGTTACGTCCAATTCCGGCTTCCCCAACTCTCGGTCGCCAGGAATGATTTTCTCTGACGATACCCGAGAGGAGCATGGTTGTCCGCTCGGGTGTCGTCAGTCAAGTATCACTTGGCTCGCAAGGGCGAGGAGGCCAAAGATCGTTCCGAGGCGCCTGGGATCAGGCCGACGGCTGCTTGGTCTTCCGCAGATACGGCAGGATGGTCTCATAAGCGCCGAAGCGCTTGATTGCATCCTCGTTGGAAACGGCCGCGGTGATGATCACGTCCTCGCCCTGCTTCCAATTCGCCGGCGTCGCCACTTGATGCTTGGCGGTGAGCTGCATGGAATCGACCGCGCGCAGGATCTCGTCGAAATTGCGGCCCGTGGTCATCGGGTAAGTCAGCACCAGCTTGATCTTCTTGTCAGGTCCGATGACGTAGACCGAGCGCACTGTGGCGTTGTCGGCGGGCGTGCGGCCCTCCGACGTCTCGCCGGCACCGCCCGGCAGCATGTCGTAGAGCTTGGCGACCTTGAGGTCCTTGTCGCCGATCAGCGGATAGTTCACCGAATGACCGGTCGCCGTCTTGATGTCGTCCTGCCACTTGCCGTGACTTTCGACCGGATCGACCGAAATGCCGATGATCTTGACGTTGCGCTTCTTGAACTCGCCTTCGAGCCCCGCCATCATGCCAAGCTCGGTCGTGCAGACCGGCGTGAAATTCTTCGGGTGACTGAACAGGATCGCCCAACCGTCGCCGATCCAATCATGGAATTTGATCGTCCCTTGCGTGGTCTCGGCGGTAAAATCCGGCGCAATGTCGTTGATACGAAGGCTCATGGTACATCTCCCCTGTAAACGGAACCGTCGGCAGCGAGGAACGGCACACGGCAACCCACGCCGCCATCAAGCTGTCCCGCCCTGCATCGTTGCATCTTAGCGCAAAAATCGTGGCTGCAAGATAATATGAAACTCTTGTCGGCGGCAGGCGAGCATTTTTATGCTTTCGAATGCGCGGCGCGCGGATGAGAGCCTGGGGCTGGACAGGAAAGGTTCTGTCTCAGCTCTTGTTGACCGCCAGCGTCACAGTCAGGTCTTCCATGCGCTGTGCCAACGCGCCGAGCGCATTGGTGAGCACGCTATCGCTCTTGTCGGCCTTGGTCAGAGCCTCGTCGCGGGTCTTGCGCAAGGTCAGCACTTCGCTTTCCATGCCCTTGACGCGTTTTTGCAACTCGGAGAGTTCATCCATCACCATGATGCCGGCCATCACGGTCAGCCGCTGATCGCCGATCTCGCCGAACGAGTCCTTCAGGTGTGAAACATAGCGGTCGAAGCGTTCGGCAAGGTCGATCAGATGCTCTTCCTGGCCCTCGTCGCAGGCCATGCGATACTGCTTGCCGTCGATTGAAACCGTGACCTGTGCCATCGGGCCAGCTCCTATCTGTCCAACACGGCGCGGATGGTTTCCATGGCGGTCACCAAACGTCGCGAGACTTCCTTGTTGGCATCTTCCAGCCGTTCGGCGCGCGCTTCGGAATTATCGAGTTCCTGCGCCAGCCGCGAGCGGTCGGCATTCATCCGCTGCACCTCGGCCTCGGCTTCGGAGTAGTCGCGTTCATGCTCGAGCTTGGCCGCGACGGCGTTTTCCAGCCCCTCGATGGCCTTGCCCAGCCTCGCGATGACTTCCTTGAGTGTGGCTTCCCCGGTCATGGCCTTCGTCCTGTGCCCTGCCCATCACCGAATCGTTCACCTTCAGAACGCGTTATCCCTGAAACATTAGGCACCGGGTGAAGGCAACGTCAACAAAGCTCTCGCGACTGTCCCCCGCTAACGCTAATGTAGGTCCGCCGCCGGCATCACAAGACCGGCAAAAGTGCACCCGATTTGTTGACTAAAAGCCCGCGCCTGCTATGTGTCGCGCACCCTTTTCAAGGGCTCTCCCAAGCCCCCAAACCCCCACTTCTGGAGGAACCATGACGTCGCGTGAACAACATGACCGGATGGCCAATGCGATCCGCTTTCTCTCCATGGACGCCGTCGAGAAGGCAAATTCCGGCCATCCAGGCCTGCCCATGGGCTGCGCCGATATCGCCACGGTGCTGTTCACGCGCTTCCTGAAATATGATCCCAAGGCCCCGCACTGGGCCGACCGCGACCGTTTCATCCTGTCGGCCGGCCATGGCTCGATGCTGCTCTATTCGCTGCTGCATCTGACCGGCTACGAAGACATGACCCTCGACCAGATCAAGCACTTCCGTCAGTTGGGCTCGAAGACCGCCGGCCATCCCGAATACGGCCATGCCACCGGCATAGAGACGACGACCGGCCCGCTCGGCCAGGGTCTCGCCAATTCGGTCGGCTTCGCGCTCGGCGAGCGCATCATGAATGCCGCCTTCGGCAACGATCTCGTCGATCATTACACCTATGTGCTGGCCGGCGACGGCTGCCTGATGGAAGGTGTTTCCCAGGAAGCCATCGCGCTTGCCGGCCATCTCAAGCTCAACAAGCTGATCGTCTTCTGGGACAACAACGACATCTCGATCGACGGTCCGGTCTCGCTGTCCGACAACACCGATCAGGTGGCCCGCTTCCAGGCCTCCGGCTGGAATGCCAGCCACATCGACGGCACCGATCCCGAAGCGATCGCTTATGCCATCGAAGCCGCCCGCCATTCCGACAAGCCGACCATGATCGCCTGCAAGACGACCATCGGCTTCGGCGCGCCGACCAAGGCCGGCACCAACAAGGCGCACGGTTCGCCGCTCGGTGCCGACGAGATCGCCGGCGCTCGCAAGTTCTTCAACTGGGATTCGCCGCCCTTCGAGATTTCGGCCGACATCCTCGACGCCTGGCGCACCGCCGGCAAGGCCGGCGCCAAGGCGCGCACCGACTGGGAAGGCCGCTTGGCCAAGGCCGATGCCAAGCTGAAGGCCGAGTTCGAACGCCGCCTCAGCGGCAAGCTGCCGTCCAATTTCGACGCCATCATTGCCGATTACAAGAAGAAGCTGTCGGCCGACAAGCCGAAGGTCGCCACCCGCAAATCGTCCGAGATGGCGCTGGAAGTCATCAACGGCGCCGTGCCCGAGACCATCGGCGGCTCCGCCGACCTGACCGGCTCCAACAACACCAAGACCAGCCAGACCAAGAACATCACCTCGGACGACTATGGCCAGCGCTATATCCATTACGGCATCCGCGAGCACGGCATGGCGGCTGCGATCAACGGCCTGACGCTGCATGGCGGCCTCATCGCCTATGGCGGCACTTTCATGTGCTTCTCCGACTACGCCCGCCCGTCGATGCGGCTGGCATCGCTGATGGGCATCCGCTCGATCTTCGTCATGACCCATGATTCCATCGGTCTGGGCGAAGACGGCCCAACCCACCAGCCGGTCGAGCATCTGGCCGCATTGCGTGCCATTCCCAACCACAATGTCTTCCGCCCGGCCGACGCGGTCGAAACCGCCGAATGCTGGCAGATCGCCCTGGAGTCGGAAAAGACGCCGTCGACGTTGGCGCTGACCCGCCAGAACCTGCCGACGGTGCGTACCGAATTCTCGGCGAAGAACCTCAGTGGACAGGGTGCCTATGAGTTGGCTGCCGCCAGCGGCGAGGCAGCGGTGACGATCTTCGCCACCGGCTCCGAGGTCGAGATCGCGCTTGGCGCGCGCGACCTGCTGGAAAAGCACGGCCATCCGACCCGCGTCGTCTCGGTGCCCTGCTTCGAACTGTTCGACCAGCAGAGCGACGACTACCGCAAGAAAACGATCGGCAACGCGCCGATCAAGATGGCGATCGAGGCCGGCATACGCCAGGGTTGGGATCATCTGATCGGCTCCGACGGCATCTTCGTCGGCATGACAGGCTTCGGCGCCTCGGGCACGATCGAGCAACTCTATCCGCATTTCGGCATTACCGCCGAAGCCGCGGCCAAGGCGGCGGAAGCCCGCCTGCATACCAAGTAGGTTCAAGGTTCGGCGAAATCGCGAAAGGCGGACTCGCCGGGCTGGCCCAACTTAATCGATTTAAATCCACGCCACTGCGGCTGGATTCTTTCTGCTTCCACCGCTATGAAACTGCGGACCCCTCATCCGCCCTCCAACTCCCAGGGAGAGAATTATGACCGTCAGAGTTGCCATCAACGGATTTGGTCGCATCGGCCGCAACATCCTGCGCGCCATTCATGAATCCGGCCGCAAGGATATCGACGTCGTCGCCGTCAACGACCTCGGCCCGGTCGAGACCAATGCGCATCTGTTGCGCTATGACAGCGTGCACGGCCGCTTCCCGCATGAAGTTTCGGTTTCCGGCGATCAGATCACCGTCGGCAAGGAAACGTTCAAGGTCACCGCGATCAAGGATCCGACGCAGCTACCGTGGAAGGAACTCGGCATCGACATCGCGCTCGAATGCACCGGCATCTTCACCGCCCGTGACAAGGCAGCGGCACACCTGACCGCCGGCGCCAAGCGCGTCATCGTTTCGGCCCCTGCCGAAGGCGCCGACCTCACCGTCGTCTACGGCATCAACCACGACCAGTTGACCAAGGATCATATCGTCATCTCGAATGCCTCCTGCACCACCAACTGCCTGGCGCCGCTGGCAGCCGTGCTGCATGAGACGGTCGGCATCGAAAAAGGCATGATGACGACGATCCATTCCTACACCGGCGACCAGCCGACGCTGGACACCATGCACAAGGATCTCTACCGCGCCCGCGCCGCTGCCCTGTCGCAGATCCCGACCTCGACGGGTGCCGCCAAGGCGATCGGGCTGGTGCTGCCCGACCTCAAGGGCAAGCTCGACGGCATCTCGATCCGCGTGCCGACCCCGAACGTCTCGGTCGTCGACTTCAAGTTCATCGCCAAGCGGTCGACCACGGTGCAGGAGATCAACGACGCGGTGATCGCCGCCTCCAACGGCAAGCTCAAGGGCATTCTCGGCGTCACCCATCATCCGAACGTGTCGATCGACTTCAACCACGATCCGCGCTCCTCGATCATGGCGCTCGACCAGACCAAGGTGATGGACGGCAACTTCGTGTCGGTGCTGTCCTGGTACGACAATGAATGGGGTTTCTCCAACCGCATGGGCGACACATCGGTCGCCTTCGGCAAGACCATCGCCTGATTACAAGCTCTCTTTTCGAGACTTGGAACGCCCGGCTTTGCCCGGGCGTTTTTCATGAGCGCAGCTTGCGCCTTTCCAAATTGTGTCCTGGACGCCAAAACATCCAAAAATCAGCGGCATAGGCCAAAAAGCCGCCCTGCCGCCTTGCACTGGTCACGTCTTCGCCCCACTCTCTCGCAAAGCAGGAGAC
>NZ_RZOM01000660.1:0-3467 GCF_003999175.1 Mesorhizobium sp. M7A.F.Ca.ET.027.03.2.1
GGACTACCAGCAGCTTTGTGTGGTGAGGCAGCTCTGCCGCGACCTCGACCTGCCTGTCGAGATCATCGGCGCACCGACGATACGCGACGCGCATGGTCTCGCCATGTCGTCACGCAACGCCTATCTCGATGAGGCCGAACTGAAGATCGCCCGCCAACTCAACGTCATATTGCGCAATACGGCTGCGGCGCTGGCGGCAGGCGCCGGCCAGAGCGACGCAACCGAAGAGGCCAGCCGCGCCCTCATCGCCGCCGGCTTTCAGAAGGTCGACTATGTCGAGGTACGCCAAAGCCTGACGCTTGCGCCATGGCGCCGAAACCGCGAAGGGCGTCTTCTCGCGGCAGCATGGCTCGGCAAGACCAGACTGATCGACAATGTGGAGGTTCCCGCTGTCTAGCGCGAAGGCTCGATCCTTCGGCCAGACAGACACGGGCCGACCACAGTCGATGGTCCCGTACTCTTTGGGGTCGACGTATCGCGGCGGATTGCTGCCGCGCCTAGCTCTCGCTCTTTTGTCCGCCGGCCCTGACGATCAGGTGTCCCGCCACGATCCCAACCACCCCGGCAAGGGCTTTCACCAATGCATCGATGAAGCGTGCATGGCGACCGGGATCAATGAGCTGAAGCAGTTCCAGCATGCCGGCGGTCACAGCCACGAAGATCACGACCTGGTACAGTCGGTTGGGGAAGCCGATCGCCAGGGCGAAGCCCAGCAGGACATAAGCCAAGGCACGCTCGACATTCGCTTCAGCGAGGTGCGGCCGCATCTGGATCGGCGACAAGGTCGCGAAAATGATGATGGCGAGCAGCGCCAGCGCTGTAATGCGGGACAGTTTGGTCATGCCCTTGCATATCCGTCGTGAGCCGGCACAGCAAACGCCGCGATGACGCATGGCCGGATCGCTCTATTCATCCGGTGTCAATCTATCCGAGCGACTTCTCGAAACTCAGCGTCGTCGGCCTTGAGGTATCACGGGACTCCTCCGCGGCACTGACAGGCAAGAACCCTTTCGACCGATAGAAGGCGATGGCGCCGCCATTGGCCTCCTCGACCTCGACGCGCAGCGTTCGCGCTTCCGGGAAACTGGCCTCGACCTCGTCGAGCAGTGCTTGCCCGATCCCGCGCCTTTGGCAGTCCGGATGGACGTAGAGCTGGTTCAGCAGGATGATTTTCGCATCGGCGGTGGCGGCGGCGAAAGCCATGCCACCGATCCGCTTGCCGTCATCGGCCACCAGGAATTCCGAATTCGGCCGCGTCAGCCGCGAGCGGAGCGAAGCGATCGAGTGCCATTCGTCGGTGATCTCGGTGACTTTGGCAGCGCCATAAATGGCGTCATAGGTCGCATGCCACGTTTCCACCAGCAGCGTCCGCACAGCGGCAAGGTCGCGTTCACCTGCGGTGCGGACGAACACGGCGCTACTCGATGCCCAGCTTGGCCTTGACGAGGTCGTTGACGGCTTGCGGGTTGGCCTTGCCGCCGGTCGCCTTCATCACCTGGCCGACGAACCAGCCGGCCATGCTCGGCTTGGCGCGCGCCTGTTCGACCTTGTCAGGGTTGGCGGCAATAACGTCCTCGACGGCCTTCTCGATGGCGCCGGTGTCGGTGACCTGCTTCATGCCACGGCTCTCGACCAGTTGGCGAGGGTCGCCGCCCTCATTCCAGACGATCTCGAACAGGTCCTTGGCGATCTTGCCGGAGATGGTGCCATCCTTGATCAGATCGATGACCGCACCGAGCTGCTCGGGCGAAACCGGAGCGTTTTCAATGTCTTTTCCGGCCTTGTTCAATTGCCCGAGCAGATCGTTGATGACCCAGTTGGCGGCGAGCTTGCCGTCGCGGCCGGCGGCCACCTTCTCGAAATAATCGGCGATCGGCTTTTCCGACACCAGGATCGAGGCGTCATAGACGGACAGGCCGAGCGACGCGATCAGCCGCGCCTTCTTGTCGTCCGGCAGTTCCGGCAATTCCTTGGCCAGCGCATCGACATAGGCCTGGTCGAATTCCAGCGGCAAAAGGTCGGGATCGGGGAAGTAGCGGTAATCATGCGCCTCTTCCTTGGAGCGCATCGAGCGCGTCTCGCCCTTGACGGCGTCGAACAGCCGCGTCTCCTGATCGATCTTGCCGCCGTCCTCGAGAATGGCGATCTGCCGGCGCGCCTCATAGTCGATGGCCTGGCCGATGAAGCGGATCGAGTTGACGTTCTTGATCTCGCAGCGCGTGCCGAACTCGCCGCCCGGCCTGCGCACCGAAACGTTGACGTCGGCGCGCATCGAACCTTCGTCCATGTTGCCGTCGCAGGTGCCGAGATAGCGCACGATGGTGCGCAGCTTGGTGACATAAGCCTTGGCCTCGTCGGCCGAGCGCATGTCCGGCTTGGAGACGATCTCCATCAGCGCCACGCCGGAGCGGTTGAGATCGACATAGGACATGGTCGCATGCTGGTCGTGCATCGACTTGCCGGCATCCTGCTCCAGATGCAGCCGCTCGATGCCGACCTCGATGTCCTCGAATTCGCCCTGGCGGTCCGGGCCGACCGAAACGATCACCGTGCCTTCGCCGACGATCGGCTGCTTGAACTGCGAGATCTGGTAGCCCTGCGGCAGGTCGGGATAAAAGTAGTTCTTCCGATCGAAGACCGACTTGTGGTTGATCTGCGCCTTCAGCCCCAGGCCGGTGCGGATCGCCTGCTTGACGCATTCCTCGTTGATGACCGGCAGCATGCCCGGCATCGCCGCATCGACCAGGCTGACATTGGCGTTGGGCGGCGCGCCGAAGGCCGTCGAGGCGCCCGAAAACAGCTTTGCTTCCGACGTGACCTGCGCATGGACCTCGAGGCCGATGATGATCTCCCAGTCGCCGGTGGCGCCGGGGATCAGGCGTTTTGCGTCAGGAGTACGGGTGTCGATAAGGGACATGGCGGCCTGCGAATTGCGGTGACTGATTTCACGTTTGAACCTGAATTTCACGTCGAACGTGAAATCATTCGCTAGTGCAAACCGCCAAAAGAGACAAGCGCAAAGCCACGGACTGGCCTTTTCAGCCGCTTTCGCCTATAGGACGCTCATTCCAATGGAGAGTGGATGTCCACTTACGCTCAGTCCCGGTAAGGCCCTGACCTCCTGGCGAGGCAGGGCAGAAAACCTGAAACCCCGTGCCGCGAAGCTTCGCGGCGGCGGCATTTTTTGTTTTCCCGGAAAACTCTCACATGGATATTTCGCGCACTGAACAGCGCATCCTGCACCTGCTCGCGCAGGGCGGACGCATTGAAATCGAAAAGAACGACAAGAAGCGGATCGCCTCCGTCAAATGCCTGACCCGCGACGGCTGGCACTATCCGGACGTCGATCTCGACATGTTTCGAAAGCTGAAGCGGAAGAAGGCGGTTTCTTCGTCGGGAGGCGGCCCCTACCGCATCACCCGGCGCGGGCTCGCACTCGTCCGCTCCGAACTCGACAACAGGTAGCC
>NZ_RZOM01000661.1:0-3465 GCF_003999175.1 Mesorhizobium sp. M7A.F.Ca.ET.027.03.2.1
TGTTGATACGCATCGAAACCGCCGACAAATCGCGCGGTTCGGCCGGTTTTGCGGGCGCGGGCTGGGCAGCTCTCGTTGGGGAATTTACAAGCGGCATCACCGCCGCCGCCGAAACAGAGGCCGTCATGAACATGCGTCTGCTCAGGCCACTGGAAATCTTGGCATCGGACATGGCTGGCTCCGGGCTGGCTGGGTCTCAAGCGGCCCAAACCACTCGCGGGGGGCAAAGTTCCCTCCTCACGAGCCTGTGATCCTTTTTTCTGTCGGCGGGATCGACGCAATCGGAACCTCCCCGGTCAAGCGATGGTTGTGTGCCAACAGCGGGAAGGAGGCGATCATGAGCGATGGTCGGCATGGCAAGGACGGTGACAATGGACCCGTATTCTCTGCGGAGCAGGCGAGACAAGGCGATATCATCCTGCGAACGCGCACGCGTCGGGTCGTCTTCATAGCCGGCTTGGCCGGCGTCGTGATCCTGGCCCTCGTCGTGAGGTTGGCAATCGGCTGAACCAATCCCCCTCGCCTTGCTGCTACACTCTCCCCGGCCCGAAAGGCGCTAGCTTGCGCGGCGCGGCGGTGTTTGGCCATGCATCTCGATGCGCCATTGGCTACGCGACTTCCGTTGGAACCAGCGCGTCGAGTCGACGTTCAGCCCTTATTCAACAGGAGGAACAGGCCATGCCACGAGGCGAGAAATCGAAATACACTGACAAGCAGGAGCGCAAAGCCGACCACATTGCCGAAGGCTATGAGAAGCGCGGGGTTTCCGACAAGGAGGCAGAGCGGCGCGCATGGGCTACCGTCAACAAGGACGATGGCGGCGGCAAGAAGGAAGGCGGTTCCGGCCGCGGCAAACACACGGGCCATCCAGCGGCGCACAAAGGCGGCAAAAGCGGCGGCAAGGCATCGGCATCACGGTCTGCCGCAAGCCGATCGGAATCGGCAAGGAAAGCTGCGGCGACCCGCAAGCGCAATGCGGAACACCGCGCACATTGATATGAGGCCGGCACTGAATGCGGCGGGAGCACAGGGATGAAATCGCAGCTCGTCAATGAGATCGGCGGACAACGGACATTCGTCGTGGTGCTCGACCCAGGCGAAGAAGCGTTCGCGGCACTGACCGCCTTCGCGGTCGACCAGGAGATCGGCAGCGCGTCCTTGACCGCCATAGGGGCTTTCGAGAAAGCCACGGTGGGCTGGTTTGATCCGGCCTCGAAGACCTACCGCAAAATCCCTGTCGACGAACAGTGCGAGGTTCTGAGCGCGATCGGCGATGTCGCATTGGGTGACGACGATAAGCCCAGCCTGCACGTTCATGCGGTGCTTGGATTGAGTGACGGCACCACTCGGGGTGGACATCTGCTTGACGGCATCGTTCGTCCAACGCTCGAAATCACCCTGGTGGAAGCACCCGGTCATCTGCGTCGCAGCAAGCGTCCGGAGCTCGGTGTCGCACTCATCGATCTTGACGATTGATCTCCAGCCCCTCCACCCGTGCTCACGCTTTCTCGTTCCGCTCAGCTGATGCTGTGTCCGGTGCAGCTTCCCAGCCAAACACGCTGCGCCCGCCGAGCTGATGCGACTGGTCGAATTCTCCCGCGACAATTTCCTTCAGGCTAGGGCCGGTCACGTATCGTTCGACTTGCCGCGACTGATCGTCGAGCCGCCTCAAGGCACCGATTTCTTCATCGCGACCGAGCTTTGCCTTCTGCACGGCCGACTTCAGAACCCCGATCGTCTCGTCATAGACCTTCAGCGGTACTGGAAATGGATGCCTGTCCTTGCCGCCATGCGCCAGCGAGAAGCGGCCGGGATCGGAAAACCGGCAAGGCGCGCCATGCACCACCTCGGCAACGAGGGCCAGAGCGCGCACAGTGCGCGCGCCGACGCCGGGGACCAGAAGGAGCTCGGCGAAATCGGTGGGACCGCGGTCCGCGGCGGCTGCGATATTGCCGTGAAGACGATGCATGACGACATCGCTTTCGCGAACGTCATGATGGGCCGGCATGACCAAATGCGGCAGCAGCGGCTGCTCCGGTTCCCGCCGACGCGTCGGCTCCGCGCAACGCTCCAATGCTGCAAGCTCGCCCAGGATGCGATCGGGTCCGAGGTCTTGCAAAAGATTCAGTTGCCCTTGGCGCGACGCGTCGGCGCGCCTGTCGGTCAGGTTGACGATCTCACCTTGATGGGCGCCCTCTATGGCGGCATGCGGCTGGTCGACAAAACTCTTGAGGCCCTCGGAGAGCCAATGGTAGCGGCGCGCCACCTTGCTGTCACCGTTCATGCCTTGCTGCACCACGACCCAGCGACCGTCATCGGTGACGATGAAACCATGCAGGTAAAGATCGAAACCGTCCTGGACTGCGGCGCTGTCGACCTTGGCGACAAGCCGGCTGACGGTGGCCAGGCCCGCTCCGTCGAAGCCGACGCGTTGGCCGATGGCCTCCAGCTCATGCGGGGTTTTGCGCGAATGCGCGCCGCGACCACCGCAGACATGAATGCCGAGCTCGCCGGAGAGCGGCGTGAGGCCACGCTTCAAAGCGCCCACGACGCTGGTCGTGATCCCCGACGAGTGCCAATCCATGCCCATGACAGCACCAAAGGACTGGAACCAGAATGGATGCGCCAGCCGCCGCAGCAGCTCGTCTCGACCATAGTGATGAATGATCGCCTCGCACATCACAGCGCCAAGACGCGTCATGCGGTCGCCGAGCCATTTCGGCACGCGCCCGCCATGGAGTGGAAGATCAGCACTTCCCGATCGTTGCGTCACGTCTGCTACCTGTTCTGGTGTCCGTCATTCTCTTAACAGATAGGCAGCCCAACCGCGCAAGGAAGCATGGACACTTCCACTCGGGCCGGGTTAGCGGACGTCAAGTCCAGTTCGAGAGAACCGTTTCCATCTCAACCGTCTCGACCTGCTGCGCGAAACGTTGGTGGTAAACGGTCAGCAGTGCATCATGGGTTGCGTCGGAAGAACTGCACAGCGCGTCCGTGACGAGAACCACGCGATAGCCGAAATCGATGGCCCCGAGCACGGTGGCGAGAACGCAAACATCTGTTTCGCCACCGGTAATGACCAGCGTATCGATGCCGCGCTCCACTAGAAGGGCTCTGAGGCGCCCTTCGAACCAGGGCGAATAGATGTGCTTGTCGATGATCGCCGCTGGCGGGCAGTAGCCGGCTAAAGACGGCAACAGTTCGGTCATTTCGGGCCCGATCGTCTCGATCGTCAGGGAAGCCCAGCGCTCATAATAGCGCTTCCATGTGCCGACGCCCTGCCCCGGCTTTTCGGCTGGCAGGAAGCGTGTAAAGACCGTCTGTGGCGCGCGTCTTTCGACCAGCCTCTCGATTTGCGGGAGAACCCGGGTGATCCAGGGCGTTGCCCATTGAGACGGCTCGGCAAACAGCCGCTGCATATCCACGCAGACATGCATGCATCGATCGCCGAGAGGTCCGTATGCC
>NZ_RZOM01000662.1:0-3457 GCF_003999175.1 Mesorhizobium sp. M7A.F.Ca.ET.027.03.2.1
TTTTTACCGCCGATAGCGATAGCCTGACGGCATCGGGCCGCGCGGTGAAGAGCATCAAGCTGACGGCTAGCGGCAAGGCCGATATCACCAGTCCCGCCGCCAACGTATCGCTGACCGGCTCCGTCGACGACCAGCCGCTCGACATCAAAGCAGCGCTGGTGACGAGCGAAGGCAAGCGTTCGATCAATGGATTCCTGGTCTCGCTGGGCGACAACAAGGTCTCGGGCGATCTCGCGCTCGACGACAAGTACATGCCGCTCGGCACGCTGACGCTCGACGCACCCGCTATCGACCAACTGGCCGCACTCGCTGGCCAGGCGGTGACGGGCGACATCGACGGCACTATCCGGTTTGCCAAGGAGGGCGACGCGCCCTCCGTTGCGATCGATGCGAAGAGCACATCGATCGCGCGCGGCGAGGTGACGGCCAAGGCCATCACCGTCAATGCGCTGATCGCCAATTATCTCAAGGCGCCGGCGATCGCGGGTACGATCAAGGCCGACAGCGTCACCTCCGGGACCACGGAAATCGGCGGCATCGGCGTCGACCTGAAGCGTGATGGCGACTGGACCAATTTTACCGGCGGCGCCACCATAGCGGGCATTCCGGCGACCGCTGCCGGCCGGGTGAAAATCGCCAACGGCACGACCAGCATCGAGATTGCCTCGGGCGAGGCGACGGTTCGCGGCATCAAGGCGGCAATCGCTCAGGCGTCGACACTAAGCATCGCCAACGGCACGACCAGCATCGAAAGGCTGGCGCTCGACGTCGGCGGTGGCTCGGTGACCTTGTCCGGGACAGCTGGCCAGACGCTCGATCTCGCGGCGCAATTTTCGGCACTTCCCGCGGCGCTCGCCAATGAATTTTCGCCCGGCCTCGATGCTGTGGGCACGCTCAGCGGCACGGCTGGTGTGACCGGACCGCCGGCCGCTCCCGATGTCCGCTTCAATGCGCAACTGGCCGGTATCGAAACCAGCCAGACCCGGCAGGCCGGGCTCGGACCGCTCGCCGTCGATGCGGCCGGCAGCTACACGATTGCCGGCGGCGTGGTGCTCGATCAGGTGACGCTGACCGGCGACAAGGTTTCCGGCAAGGCAACCGGCACCCTCAACCCGAACGGCGCCAGCGATTTTGTGCTCGATCTCATCTCATCCGGCCCCAGCCTGCCCCTGACTGTCGGCAGCGCCGAGAGCCCGGTCAAGATCGAGATCCAGTCCTTGTCGGCAAAGGTGGCGGGCGAGAGCACGCGGGCCCGCCTGGATGTCTCGGCGATTCTGCCCTCGATCGTCACCAGCCCGGCGAGGGTGGAGGGGCTTGCCCTGGCGTTGCATTCGGATGCGTTCGATCTCAAGAACCGTGCAGGGCCGGTTTCCGGCACCGTGTCCGTGGACAAGGTCGGCCTCGACAATCCGATGATCGCGCCGCTGATCGCCGGCAAGGTCACGGCAGCCGTCAGCGGCAGCCTGACGGCCGACCTGTTTGCCATCGACAGCGGCTCGCTCAAGAGCAATGCGCTGAACAGCCAGGTCGCCGGCCAGGTATCGCTGCGAGACGGTGCCATAGACCTCAACCTGAGGGCGGATGCCCCATCGTCGGCCTTGCCGGCGGCGGCGCGCGGCATGCTTGGCGAACGCGCTGAGATCAGCGCCACGCTGAGGCGCGATCCCAAGGGCAGCATCAACGTCGATGGGTTGAAGCTGACCTCTGGCGCGCTGACCGCCGACGGGCAGGCGAGCCTTGCCGACAACAAGGTGGCCGCCGACATCAAGGGTGCGCTGAGCGACATCTCGCTGCTGTCGAAGGATGCCAAGGGCGCCATCGCCTTTGCGTTGAACGCACAGGGGCCGGCCACTGCGCCGGATCTGTCACTGACGATCGACAGCGACCGTCTTCTCGTGGCGGCGCGAGAGATCACCGGGTTGAAGCTGACCGCCACCGGCAAGGCCGATGCCGCCAGCCCGGCGGCCAACGTGCGCCTGACCGGCAATGTCGCCGGCCAGGCGCTGCAAGGCAGTGCGGTGCTGGCGACGGCGGACGGCAAGAGCGCCATCAACGGCCTGCTGCTGTCGCTCGGCAAGAACAGGATTTCCGGCGATCTGGCGCTGGACGAGAAGTTCGTGCCGGTCGGCACCATCGCGCTCGACCTGCCCGATATCGGCCCGCTGGCGGCACTTGCCCTGGAAAAGGCCGAAGGCGACGTGCGCGGCACGATCGCCTTTTCGAAGAACGGCACCGCACCGCAGGTCGCCATCAAGGCGGCGACAGCGTCGATCACGCGCGGCGACCTGCAGGCGAAAGCCGTCTCGATCGATGCGCTGGTCGCCAACTATCTGGCGGCGCCCGTGATCTCCGGAAAGATCCGCGCCGACACCGTCATTTCGGGCGGCACCGTGATCAGCGGCATCGATGTCGACTTAAAGCGCGACGGCGACTGGACCGGCTTCGCCGGCGGCGCAACCGTCAAGGGCATTCCGGCGCGGGCCGCCGGCCGGGTGAAAGTGGCCAACGGCACGACAACTATCGAGCTTGCCTCCGGCCAGGCGACCGTCCAGGGCATCAAGGCGGCCATTGCCCAGGCCTCGACCGTCAGCATCGCCAATGGCACGACGACGCTGGACCGGCTGGTGCTCAACCTTGGCGGTGGCACGGCGACGGTGACCGGCAAGGTCGGCACGGCGCTCGACATCAATGCGACGCTGGCGCGGGTGCCGATGTCGCTCGCCAACAGTTTTTCGCCGGGGCTCGATGCCGCCGGCTCGATCTCAGGCACGGTCAAGGTGACGGGCGCGCCGGCAAATCCCGCCATTGCCTTCAATCTCGACGCGGCGGGCGTGCAGACCTCGCAGACCCGCGGTGCCGGTGTCGGTGCGGTCAGTGTCTCCTCGTCGGGCACCTTCGGCGCCAACAAACTGACCTTCAATGCCAATGTCAGCGATGGAGCCGGCCTTGGCGTCAAGGGCGGCGGCACCGTGACGACGGCCGGCACGCCGGCACTGGTGCTCGACTTCAATGGCGTCGTGCCGTTCGGCCTGCTCAGCCAGAAGCTTGCCGCGCAGGGCCTGTCGCTGTCCGGAACCGCCAATGTCAACGTGCAGGTGCGCGGTCCCGCGACATCGCCCGTCATCGGCGGCAGCGTCAGCACCTCGGGTGCGCGCCTTGTCGATGCGCGCTCCGGCCTCGCCGTCAACGATCTCGCCGCCGATGTCTCGATTGCCGGCGGCGTCGCCAGGATCAACCGGTTGACCGGAACGCTGTCGACGCGCGGCAGCCTGTCGGCCAGCGGCACGGTTGGCATCAACCCGGCGCAGGGTTTTCCGGCCGATTTGTCGATCAAGCTGGTCGACGGCCGCTATACGGACGGAAGGGTGGTGACCGCCAATCTCGGCGGCGACCTTACGATCAAGGGACCGCTGACCTCCGCACCGGTCATTGCCGGCACCGTCAACCTCGCCAAGAC
>NZ_RZOM01000663.1:0-3457 GCF_003999175.1 Mesorhizobium sp. M7A.F.Ca.ET.027.03.2.1
CATGCGCGCCTACGACATGCTGGTGCAGGCGGAAAGCGGCATCTGCGCCGTCACCGGCACAGCGGACACGCCGAGTAAGATCGGGGTTTCCGCCGCCGATATCGCCACCGGCATGAATGCCCATGCAGCGATCCTCGAAGCCTTGTTGGCGCGCCAGAAGACCGGGCGCGGCCGCATTGTCGAGGTTGCCATGTTCGACGCCATGGCCGACTGGATGACCGTGCCGCTGCTGCACTACGAATATGCGGGCCGCGAGACGCAGAGATATGGCCTGGCGCATGCTTCGATCTACCCCTATCGACCTTATGCCTGTCGGGATGGCAGCGTGGTCGTGTCCATCCAGCAGAACAATGAATGGAAGCGCTTCTGCACGCTCGTGCTGCAAAGGCAGGATCTGTTCGCCGACGAACGCTTCGCCACCAACACCTGGCGGGTTGCCAACCGCACGGCGCTCGACGCCGAGATCGAACCGATCTTCGCGGCAATCGACTGCGACGAGGCCATAAGCCGTCTCGACGAGGCGCAGATCGCCTGGGGCCGGGTGAGTGCAATGCGCGACCTGCCGCACCACAAGGCGCTCCGCCGGACGGAGGTGGCACTGCCGGACGGCAAGCGCATCGCAGTACCCAAGCCGGCAGGGCGGCCGGAGGGATTTGCAACGGTTCCAAGCGTCCCCGCGCTTGGCGCCGATACGGACCGGATCCGGTCCGAATTCGCCGCCTGACGAGGACCTCATGAGCCTGGACACAAGCACACTGCAGGAATGGGTTGGACGCACGCACGAGGTCGAGGATGTTGTGACCCCGCGCCTGCTGACCAGCTTTGGCGCCACGCTTGGGGATCACGCGGCGGAGACTGCCGACGGCGCGGCCGCGCCCGGACTGCATTGGTGCCTGGCGCCCGACATTGCCGCCATGCGAGAACTCGGACCTGACGGGCACCCGGCCAAAGGCGGCTTCCTGCCGCCGGTGCCGCTTCCGCGTCGCATGTGGGCTGCCAGCGACGTGCGTTTCATGGCGCCGATCCGCTCTGGCGACCGCATCCGCCGCCGCTCGACATTGGCCGCCATCGAGGAGAAGCAGGGCCGCACCGGCCCGCTCACCTTCGTCACGGTCCGGCACGACATCGCCAACGATTCCGGTCCGGTCATCGAGGAGGACCAGACCATCGTTTATCGCGGCGCCGAAGCCACTGCTGCGTCCCCTACCCCGCCGGCCAATTCGCCCCTGGCCGCATCGCACGAGCGCACGATCGACATCGATCCCGTGCTGCTCTTTCGATATTCCGCGCTGACGTTCAACGGGCATCGCATCCACTACGACACGCCCTATGCCACGGGGGTCGAGCACTATCCCGGGCTCGTCATCCATGGCCCGCTGCAGGCGACGCTGCTGATGAACTTCGCCGCCGCCATTGTCGGTCAGTCGCCGCGCCGTTTCTCATTCCGCGGCGTCCATCCGGCGAGCGGCCCACAGCGCCTGCTTCTGAGCGCAACATCCCCAGGCCAGGACGGCATGGCTCTCGAGGCACGGTCGTCCGACGGCCATGTGACGGTGAAAGCCACGGCGCAATGGTGAGCTTCGTCACGCCTGTCGTGCCGCTATTCGTGCCGGGCTCACGTCCTGAGCGGTTTGCCAAAGCCGACAGCAGCGGCGCGGACGCAGTCGTTCTAGACCTCGAGGATGCTGTCGCCCCTGGCGACAAGGACCGCGCTCGCGAAGCGATTCTCGCCAATGCGGCCACGCTGAAATCCGCGGTCGTGGTCCGCATCAATGCCGCCGGCACATTTTGGCACCAGGCGGACATCGCTGCCGTGCGGCGCCTTGACGGCGTCTCCGTCATGCTGCCCAAGGCCGAACGTCCGGAAGACATTGCCGATATGGCCAGGCACATGGCACGCAGCGTTTCCGTCATCGCGCTGGTCGAGAGCGCCGTCGGTCTCGCCAACTTGCCGGACATATTGGCCACGCCCAACGTCGTTGCCGTCGCCTTCGGCTCGGTCGACTTCTCGCTCGATCTCGGTTGCGCGCATGATCGGCTGACCTTGCTTGCGGCCCGCAACGAAATCGTCTGGCGCTCGCGCGCGGCTGGCCGTGCCGCGCCGATCGACGGCGTAACGACCGACCTGAACAGTCCCGAAATCACCGAGGATGACGCCCGCCACGCCATGAAGATGGGTTTTGGCGGCAAGATGGCCATCCATCCGAGGCAGATCGAGCCGATTCGCAATGGCTTTCGCCCGAGCGATAGTGACATCGCATGGGCACGCGACATCATTGGCGCGGCCTCATCAGGCGAAGTCAGCCTGGTGAAAGGCGAGATGGTGGATCGACCGGTCGTCGAACGTGCAAGGCAAGTCCTGCGCCGGGCCGCTTTGGTCTGAAGGGCATGCAGAGGGAGAAGCAACCGATGAGCACGGACACCGCCGATTGGCCGACCGCCAGGCTTTGCGCCTTCATCGCCGAACTCGACTTCGAACAGATCCCGCCGCGCGTCGTTCATTTCGCGCAAGGACTGATGATCGACTGGCTCGGCTCGGCGCTGGCCGGCAAGGGCGCGCACCAGGTCGAGATGATCGACGGTTTTGCGCGTGCCATGGGGCCGGCGGACGGCCCAAGCACCATCATCCCGACGCGGCGGCGCACAAGCCCCTACTTCGCAGCGATGGTCAATGCGGCGGCCTCCCATGTCGTGGAACAGGACGACGTTCACAACGGCTCGGTCTTTCACCCGGCGGCGGTGATCTTTCCGGCCGTTTTGGCGGTTGCGGAGGCTGAGGGGAAGACCGGCCGCGAAGTCCTGACTGCCTGCATCGCCGGCTATGAAGTGGGCATTCGCGTGGGAGAATTCCTCGGACGCTCGCACTACGAGATATTCCACACCACCGGCACGGCTGGCGCAGTGGCAGCAGCCGCGGCGGTCGGCAGGTTGATCGGGTTGGACGCAGCCGGGCTCAACCATGCTGTCGGCTCGGCCGGTACGCAGGCGGCAGGTCTCTGGGAATTTCTGCGTGACGCTGCCGATTCCAAGCAACTCCATACCGCGCGAGCGGCCGCCAACGGTCTGTTCGCTGCCTATCTGGCGCGCGATGGCTTCAAGGGCGCCGCGCGGATCCTCGAAGGCCAGCAAGGAATGGCTGCCGGAATGTCCAGCGACGCCGATCCGGCCCGCCTGACGGACGGGCTCGGCAGCCGTTGGGCAACCGAGGAGACCTCCTTCAAATGGCACGCAGCCTGCCGGCACACTCATCCGGCCGCCGACGCGCTGCAGTCTCTCATGCGCCGCGAAGGGCTCGGTCCGGACGACATCACCGGCGTGGTGACCCATGTCCATCAGGGAGCCATCGATGTCCTGGGCGCGGTGGTCATTCCGCAAACCGTCCACCAGGCGAAGTTCTCCATGGGCACGGTTTTGGGGCTGATCGCTGTTCACGGCGTCGCCGACCTCGACGCGTTCG
>NZ_RZOM01000664.1:0-3452 GCF_003999175.1 Mesorhizobium sp. M7A.F.Ca.ET.027.03.2.1
ACTCAGGATCGGGCGCATCGACTTGCCCTGCACGGCTTGGCCGACGTGGCTGGGGTCGAGAACCTCGCGCAACAGCGCCTGCCTGTTCCCTACCCTCACCGCTTCATCATCATCCCGTAATGCACTGCCAACAAATCCAGCCCCACCTTCAGCAGCTTCGTCACCACGTTCCGGCCCTCGCCGGTCTGCTCGGACAGGCGCTTGAGGGAACCGTCCGCGCAGCAGACTTGTCGCACCACGGCGGCCACCTCCCAATGGCCTAGCGCTCTTGTAGCGGCGGCATAGGCCCTGCCGGCGTCGAGCACACTGTCGGCGATGCCGCCGCCATCGCGGCCGCCGTCGACGCGCTCGGTCCAGCGCATCGGCTTGACATCAGCCTGCTGGCTGCAGCGGAAATCCTCGCGGTAGCGCAGACCTGCCTCGCGCTGCTGGCGCGACAGCGAGGTGATGCCGATAAGCGCATCGATGGCGCGCACCCGCACGATGCCGCCGGTGGCGGCGTAGCCGTCATTCGGCACCTCGTAGACACGAGCAGCCTCCAGCGTGCCCGCCGCCAGCCGCTTGCGGCCGAAGGCGTCATCCCTGAGCGCGAAATCATGGCCGATCTCGCGGCGTATGCGCACCTGCTCGGCCTCGCCCTTCGGCAATTTCGGCGCCTGCGGTTTGACGGGTCTGGTCCTTTTGCTCATGGGAGGCTCCTGGTTGGCTCGGGATGATGGAGAACGGCAAAGCGGCGATCCTTCGCGCTGTTGGGCATCTCCCCACATGGTCGGCAGGGCGGAGAGAGCCGCCGTTCGGTTGGCCTTCGTTGAATCGGAGGTCGTCGCCTCGCCGCTGCGCCAGCATCCTTGCCGCCCGGCATCCAGCTGGAACCGGCGCGAGCTTTCGACGTTATGTCGCGTCCATGCCAAGGGGAGGTTCGCCGATGACAGCCTTCATGCCGGTTACCGTGCGCTTTTGCGATAACAAAACCATGCTGGTCAGTTCGGTGGCCGGCGCAGCCGAGGCATTGCGCCACCAATGGCCCGACAAGACAGCACCTGGTTATCTCGAGGCGACGCGGCTGGTTACGCTCGCCGTCGAAGGCATCTGCTGCCAGCGCATTGCGTTCGACGCCTTCACCAGGGCGGCCAAGCAACAGAACATACTGGTGGCCAGGCCCAAAAGCCGCGCCCATGACTGGCTGGACGCGGTGGCTAGCCCATGAGGATCGCGCGCCGGCCGAAAAATTGATGCAACCGGCCGCCAGCGGGGCGCGTTTATCGATGCGGTAGTTGGAGCCGCGCGCAAAGCGAAGGTGAACGCCGTGGGTACGATGAAAACCGGAGTGCCGCTCAAAGTGCGGGTGGAAGATGAGATCGAAGAGATCGACAGCGTCAGCGAAGCCGCCGATTTTCTGCAGCGTTGGCCGCTCGAGCGACGCGGCCATGTCTACCGCAGTGCGCTGAACGCCTGCAGCGCGGCGATCGCCGCGCAGATTTCCGAAGCCGACGCCATGAAGGTGTTTACCGGCTTTGCCCGGGTCACCGGCATATTGGTCGACGAGGGCAACCCGGCGATGGCGATGGACGCAAGGAGCATGCAGAGCCGCACGCCCAAGCAAGGCCGGCAAATACCGAAATAAGATTTTGCTTCTTTCTCCCCGTTCACGGGGGTGAGGTGTGGTCCGCGCAGCGGACGAAAAGCCAATTGCTTGGCTTTTCGAACAGCGAACGCCCGGCAGGGCAATGAGGGGCGGCGCCAGCGCTTCGGTAAGTGGCATCTGAATCGGATGCTTGAATTTCATGTCAGCTTTCAATCCTGCCTCGTCAGCGCTGCCCCTCATCCGCCTGCCGGCACCTTCTCCCCGTGAACGGGGAGAAGAGACCAAGCCTCACCCCGTCGCCACAAATACGCGGCGCTGGAAGCGCGCCTGATGGTAGGTGCAATAGCTTTTCAGCGCCCCGGTGCGCATGCCGCAGCACAGCATGTCGGCGCCCGGCCGGCTGCCTGGCGCATCGTTTTCAGAATCCTCCTCCACCGTCAGATCCAGCGGCGCGCGGCAGCGGGAAAACAGGCAATCGATGAAACGCATCGCCACGCCATGCGGCTGCCGGCCAATGGCCGCGCGCGGCGGCGCCGGCGTCTCCAGGCGATAGGCTACGCCGTCGGCGATCAGCACGCCTACCTCGCGCACGAACGAATGGCGCCTGGGCCGGGCCACTTCACGCGCGGGGATGTCCTTGGCGGCAAGCACGCCATGCATCTTGCCGACGACAGGCGTCGCAGTCCCCGGGGCGCCAGTCGCCCGCTTGCTTTCAGCGCGCTTGCCCACCGCCTGTCTGGCTCGCGGCGGCGGTCCCTTGCCATTGGCAAAACCGATCGCGCCCAGCATGGCGTTGCGGTGCACGATGCCGATGATGGCGTCGCGCGACACCGGGCTGCCGCGCAACGCGCTGAACGCGACTGCAATCCTGGAGGCTGAAAGCCCGTCCTTCAGCCAGCGGCCGATCTCGTGCAATTCCGCGTCGCTATAGCTTGCCATATCCAGCTCCATCCAAAGTTCGGCCGCGCGCCGTCGGGCAGCGTCAAGGTTCGACCCGGTGGCCGGGTCGCAGTCAGGTTGTTTTTCAAGAGCCGGCTGTCAGCCGACCAGCCTCAGCCGGATTGGGTAGATTTCCCGCCGGCAAGGTGGAGAAGCCGCGCCTCGGCCGTGTTTCTATCCATGGCGGAAACCGCCCTGCCCGTTGGCCTGTCGAACAGGATGACGGTGCCGTCCTCGGTGCGGATGCAGGAGCGGCCAGCCGAAAAAACAGCGCCGGCGCCATGCCGGTCGGATTGGGGGCCGGAGCCGCTGGGAGCGGCGGCTCCGGCCGTTCCGGTCGCCGGAGACGGGCGGACCGGACCCGGGGCTGGTGCAGTCAAGCACCGAGCCTCGGGCTTCATCCTGGCCGGGGAGGAGGACAGCCGGGATGAAAGGGGGGCGACAGCCGCCGGGCACACCGCGCACGGGGCCGGCGCCATTGCGCCATCAAAGGTGGACAGGTTTTGCATAACCGTATATAAGCATAACTCACAAATTTATGCAAGCCATTCTTTCATAGACGAGAGCCACTTTCATCACTCACATGGTCGCCATGGCAAGAACGGAACTGTCGATCAAGGTCGGGGCGGCGATCCGCAAGGCGCGCAAGCAGCGCGGCATGGTCATGCGCCACATCGCCGAGCACAACGACACTGATGTCGCCGCCGTCGGCAATTGGGAAACCGGCCGCAATCTGCCCAAGACCGAGAACCTCCTGAAGACCGCCGCCTTCCTGCGCGTCGACCCGGTGGCGCTAGGTCAAGGGCAGGTCGTGTTTCTCGACGATGCCGGACCGGTCGCCGATGCGGAGATCGTCACCGATACCGGTCCGCTACCCGCGGGGTCGATGGATATCGAGGTGCTGGGCGCGGCCGTCGGCGGCGACATC
>NZ_RZOM01000665.1:0-3443 GCF_003999175.1 Mesorhizobium sp. M7A.F.Ca.ET.027.03.2.1
CCGCTCTACACGGCCGGCACCAGCGCTCGCGGCGAGGATCTGATCGACGCCAGCCGCTTCCCGGTATTTGCGGCCGGCCGCGGCGGCGAATACACCTATCATGGGCCGGGCCAGCGGGTCGCCTATGTCATGCTTGATCTGAAGCGGCGGCGTGAGGACGTCCGCGCCTTCGTCGCGGCGCTCGAACAGTGGATCATCGGCACGCTCGCTGCCTTCAACGTGCATGGCGAGCGCCGCGAGGACCGGGTCGGCGTCTGGGTGGTGCGGCCGGATCGCCCTGCCCTGCCGGACGGCTCACTGGCGGAGGACAAGATCGCGGCCATAGGCATCCGGCTGCGGCGTTGGGTGAGTTTTCACGGCATCGCTATCAATGTCGAGCCCGACCTCGACCATTTCAGCGGCATCGTGCCTTGCGGCGTGCAGGACCACGGCGTCACCAGCCTCGTCGATCTCGGCCTTCCCCTGACCATGGCCGACCTTGACCTGGCGCTGAAATCCGCCTTCGAGGATGTGTTCGGTCCCGCCACGGTCTTGCCTGTCGAAGCCGAGCGCAAGGCCGGCTGATTCTTCCGGATCCGGTACGGCTCAAATCAGTTGGGCGGAGGCCCACAATACGCCATAGCCATGGATGGCGAACACTGCCAGCAACGCCGCCGCCATGGCGAGCCGGTCGATGGTGCGGATCGGCTTCAGCTCGTAACGCGGCTTGACCCCGCTGCTCATCGTCAGCAGGCTGAGGATCGAAAACACCGCTCCCGTCGCGAGCAGGAAGTTGGAGGAAAAGCCGGCCTGCCAACCGACAGCCAGGAAAGCCGAGAGCAGGAAGAAGGAAGCCAGCGCCAGCCCGACTGGTCCCGGACAGATCTGGCGCAGCACCTGGCCGCCGTCGAATTTCCACACCGGCACCAGATTGGCGATGTTGAACAGTGCGGCGAAGCCCGCCAGGGTCGCCAGCAGGGCCGCCGCCAGCCGGTGGCCTTCCGCGCCGGCAAAGGTGCTGGCAGCGATCACAACCGGCACCAGGAATGCGGAGAAGCCGGCGCCCATCAGCGCCACGAAAGCCACCTCGAAACGGCTGTCATAGGGCCGCCCGCCAATGGCGATGCCGCCGAGCAGCGGAATGAAGATCATCCGTGCCCGGTTGTGGCCCATAAGCCGGAACGCCGCCATATGGCCAAGCTCATGCAGGGCGACCACCGATGTGAGGATCGCGGCCAGTGCCAGACCGCCGAAGTGAAGGCCGAAGAATGGCCACAGGATCAGCGCCGAAAGCCCGGCAAAGCCAACCTGGCTGAGCGGATGCTCGAACCAACCGCCCTTGCGATACTGCCCGGTCCGCGCCCAGCGCTGCAGCTTGGAGAGTTCGCGGCGCAGGGCGAAATAGCGGAACACCAGGAAGGCGACGCCGCGATAGCGATCCGTCTGGCTGAGCGTCACCCGCGTGCTGGTGCCTTCGGAGACGAGTTCAGCGGTTTCGGAAAAGTCCTTCCAGAACGAAGCGTCGAGCGCGGTGTCCTCGATGACACGCATCGAGAAGCTGATACCTTCGACGACGTCATCAAACCGCGACCTGCGTTCGATCGGCTTGCCGTCGCGACCTTCCCACGACAGCGTCATGCGGGCCACGCCCTCGCCGTCCGGCGCCTCGGCGGAAAGGATCTCACCGGACCAGCCGGCATCGCTGCCGAGCGGCCACAGCGCCTGCCAGAGGCGCTGACGGTCCATCGCCACCAGACGGGTCAGACGGACCGTGCGCAAACCAAGCGGCACGGTCATCAACAGAAAGATCAGCCCGAGATTGCTGGCCACCAGAATGGCCGTGACGATGGGCGACACCTGGACATTGCTCCCTGTCTTGCCGAGGTACCCTAACGTTACGGCGGCAAGAAAAGCTTAACGGCGGAACGGCCGTCGACCGCATAGGACCCGCGGCGGCGAACGCCGCCAAATCACATGGCTCCGATCCAGATCGCCATGGAAACAAGGAACGTGCTCATGCAAACCAGTGAGATGACATCCTGAACCAAATCGGTCATAACTCTCTCCTGTTGTTGATATGTTCGCATTTTGTTCTAATTTTGTTTCAAAGTCAACGGGCACGATCCGCCCGCGCCCGGAATTCCGGGCGATCAAATCGGCAGGGTTAAGGAAAGGTTGATGGGCGAGCGACGGTGCCACGTGGGCTGACCGAAGCCTTATGCGATTAGCCATCGCATCGTCATCCTAGGGCGGAGCAAGGAGCGGAGCGACGCGCGCAGACCCTAGGATCCATGCCGTGACCCAGGGGCGATGCTACGGTGCAGAATTATCGCTCTGATAGAGGTCGCATATCCTCGACCCCTGCATTTGTCTCGAAAGTAACGGCATGGATCCTAGGGTCTACGCTCCGCTCCGCGGAGCTTCGCCCTAGGATGACGACATCAGAGACTAAAGCGGCACCACTTTGCCGTCGGCCAGCGTGACACGCCGGTCCATGCGCGATGCCAGTTCGTGATTGTGGGTGGCGATCAGCGCCGCGAGGCCCGATTGCTTGACCAGCGCCGCCAGCGCCTCGAACACATAGGACGCGGTGACCGGATCGAGATTGCCGGTCGGCTCGTCGGCCAGCAGCACCAGCGGCGCATTGGCGACCGCACGCGCGATGGCAACGCGCTGCTGTTCGCCGCCGGAAAGTTCGGACGGCCGGTGCGACGCGCGCTTGCCGATCTGCATGTAATCGAGCAGCTGCGCCGCGCGCTCGGCCGCGTCCTTGCGGCTGAGCCCCTTGATGAGCTGCGGCATCATGATGTTTTCCAGCGCCGAGAATTCCGGCAGCAGGTGATGGAACTGGTAGACGAAGCCGACATCGTTGCGGCGGATCGCCGTGCGCTCGTCATCGGAGAGCCGCCCGCAGGCACGGCCGGCCAGGATGACGTCGCCGGCGTCGGGACGCTCCAGCAAGCCGGCAGTGTGCAGCAGGGTCGACTTGCCGGTGCCCGACGGCGCCACCAGCGCCACCATCTCGCCGCGCTTCAGCGAGAAATCGGCACCGTTCAGGATGGTGAGCTTGCGCGGCCCCTGGACATAGTGCCGCTCGACGCTCTTCAGCTCGATAATGACCTCGGCCACTATTCGTACCTCAAGGCTTCGACCGGATCGAGGCGCGCGGCGCGCCATGCCGGAAACACCGTTGCCAGGAAGGACAGTCCGAGCGCCATCAGGACGACATAGGTCGTCTCGCGCGGATCCATCTTCGCCGGCAACTGGCTGAGGAAATAAAGCTCCGGATTGAACAGCACCTTGCCGGTCATCCATGAGAAGAACTGGCGGATGGATTCGATGTTGGTGCAGATCAGCACGCCGAGCAGCACACCGGCGAGCGTGCCGGTCACGCCGATCGCTGCCCCCGTCATCAGGAAGATGCGCAGGATGGCGCCGCGCGACGCCCCCATGGTGCGCAGGAT
>NZ_RZOM01000666.1:0-3440 GCF_003999175.1 Mesorhizobium sp. M7A.F.Ca.ET.027.03.2.1
ATTGAAAACGGCGCGGGCGCGCACGCCGCAAGGCCAGATGACGTCATGAAACGAGCAGGAGCTGTCGAGATCGATGCCTCGCACTCCGCTGATGACCACCTTGCGGCCCATGGCTTCGAACATCGCCGACGATGTGGCGATCGGGCGGTAGAGCAAGACCTCCCGCCAATCCCCGGGCATTGGCGTTTTCGGGGGCACGGCGAGACCGAGCTCGCTGAGTGGCGGACGGGGCTCGGCCCGTTCGATCTCAGCGGGATCAAGCCGTGGCGGAGCGATCAGGTCTTGAGCAACCTTGCGCGCCGGCTCCAGGCGTTGCGCGCCGGCAACCGGGGCAACCGGCCGGATAGGCCGGGTATCGCCAACATCCGGCGACGGGGCACGGACAGGCCGATCGACCGAAAGCAACGCCCCGCCCTGAATGATCAGCAGGATACCGGCCAGAAGCAGGAAGCTTCCGAGCGCGATCGCCAAGCGGCTGCGGCCCGGCCTAGCCATCAGCTTGAACAAGATCTCGGGGATTTGCGCCGGTCAGAAACCCGACGTCGATTTGGCAACCAGCTTGAGCGCACCTTTTTCAATCCGATAGAACGGCATCGAGCGTTGGCTGGATCCGTCGGCCCGAAACCGGAACAGGCCGGTCGAGCCACGAAAGCCGTTTGGATTTTCGAGAACTTTCTTGCTGAAACCATCAGGCCCGACCGCGCTGGCAATCCCTGCCGTCAAGGCAACCATATCATAGGCATAGGCCACGTTGACGTCGGCAGGATAGTTGTATGTCGTCCTGAAGCGGTCGGCGATCGGCCCGGTTTCACTTGGATCGAGCGTGGCGATAAACGCCCCCTCGAAGAGCGGATCCATGGGGTGCTCCAGCCAACGGTTCGTTCCGACGACGGAGATGGTCTTTCCCGGAATGCCCTTCGATTTGAGGGCGGCAAGGATAGGCGCCGGACTGCCATTGCCACTGGCGACAATGACGGCGTCGGGGGCGTCCACGAGTGAGCCCATTTCGTCGACCGCCTTCGCGCCACCATCGCCGGCAGAATATCGGAGAGTGACCGCAAGCGCCGCGCCGTAGATGCTGAGGCTGTTTGCGACCCGCTTCTCCATGGCGCCGGCGTTTGGACCGTCCGCGACAAGCAGTACGAACTTCTTGCTGCCTTTCGCAGCCAGTCCCGCGGCGCCGGCTGCGGCGCTGTCCGCCTCGCCAAGGAGCACGGCATAAACCCCGGCGCCGCCGGCGAAATTGTCGGCAAGCGCCAGAACCGGTGGCCGCTTCGATCCCGAAAGCGTGGCAATATGCTGGGCTGCCGGCAGCTCGGTCGGGCCAATGACGACTTTCGATCCCGTCGTAATGGCCGTTACTGCCAGTTTGCTGGCCTGCGTGCTGTCGCCCTTGGTGTCCTCTATCGTCAGCGTCAGCAATCCGTTGCCGATATCCGTCATCGCCAGCTTGGTCGCATCGAGCATCTTCCTGCCGTTTTCCCCGGCCGTTCCGGGGGCGGACAACGGCAGCAGCATCGTGACTTTGGTCGAACCGGTGCCCAGCGACTGGGTCGCCTGGACGGGACCGCCACCGGCGGCGCCATTCTGCCCGGCAGGCGCGGCAATCGCCGCCGGATCGAGCACTTCAGACACGCCGCCCTTCGACTGGCAGCCCGACACGATCGCGGCGAGCGCCAAGGCGATTGCCCATGTCCGCGGACAGTGGACCTGTCGGCCAGCTTCCATGAATGCTCCACCCCTATGTGCCGCCGGATATTGTTCCCGGTCTGGTCTTCAACGCATGTTACGGCGGACTTGCAGTGCCGTCTGTAGTTCTTTTAGCCGCCGAAGAGCCTGCCTCTGAGCGCCCTGATCTGCCTTGCTTGCCCGGCACTTCGATACTCGGCGCATTTCATGTATCGCGGCCCCGGCACGAACACGCGGCGCACGCAGACGCCCTTTGCCTGGGCAGCGGCTCCACCCTCTCCGCCCGGCGAAAATGCGGAAAAGCCAAACGTCGCCACCGGCAAAGGCCCGGTCACTTCAAAGCCTTCCCTTGCCAGGATTGCCCGCGCACGCTGGCAGTAGCGGACCGAAAGGGCCGAGAACCGGCTTTCATTGTGCCCGGCGCGATATTTCATGACCGTGGTGCACAGATCGCCCGCGGCGAGCCTGTTGGCCTGTGCAAGATATTTGACCCCCAGCGCGATGTTGGCCGCCGGCGCGCTCAGATCGTCCAGGGAACCTCGAAAGCCGAGCATCCTGGCCGTCGCCGGCATCACCTGCATCAGGCCGACTTCGCCGTCGCCGCCTTGCACGCCGGGATCGAAGCCGCTTTCGATCTCCATCACCGCATGCGCCAGCATCGGCTCCAGGCCATAGATCGATGCCTGGCAACTCGCAAATGCCTTGAAAGCCTGCCGGGTCCACTCCGTGGCCGGATCACAGCGCACCGGTTGCTTCAGGCCGGACGAAAGCTGTTGTTTCACGGATGGTCGTTCCAGCCAGTTGGCACTGGCCGGCGTGACCGTTTGGACAAAGCCAAACAACACGATCGCACCCGCGACCGCCTTCAGGAAGGATCCGTCGGCTGTCATGATGGCCAACAGGCGTGGGTTCGCCTATCCGGTCAGTGCATGTACTCGACCATGCGATCGTGAAAACACTCGCATTTGTTGAGGTAGTCTTCGTCCTTGTAGTTCGTCTTCAGGTAGCCATAGGCCTTGCCGCAAGCGACCTTGGCCTCCGACGCCCAGACGAAGACGGGCCGCGACGAGTTGATCCACTCCGAGCTGTTGGCGACGGCAACCGACTCGTCCATCAACTTCACAACCTCCTGCTTCAGATCGACGATGTTGTCGTTCAGCACCAGGTTGGAGGTGCCGACGACGCGGCAATAGTCGCCCGTCGGACCGTCGATGATGTCGGCGGCATACCCCGTCGACCCGACTGCCAGCAACAGCGTCGCAGCGGAAACAAGCAGTCTTGCAGAACGTTTCATATTGAGCTCCCCTAGATATTAGCGACGTATAACATAGTCACGTGGTTGTGCGCTATGGCGTTACACCACGTTTGCCGTTGTCTGATGCTGGGTTATGCCATCGTCGTAGAGCAGCGTGATCGTGTTGGCAGCGGGGTGGTTCGTGAGTTCCGCCACTTGGACAAAATTGGCCGGATCTCCCGATCCGCTCGTGTCGACACTCAGCACGCCGGTCCCTGCGTCGTAGTTGACGAAGTTGCCGACATTCGCAGGAGCCGAGTCGAACAGGGCTGTCAGGTCGATCTTGTCGCCGTCGCCGCCATTGAAGTCCGTGATCAGATCCTTGATGTCGAGGTTCTCAAGTCTGAACGTGTCAGTGCCCGTCCCGCCGGTGAGCGTGTCACTCCCGGCACCACCGACCAGCAGGTCGTTGCCGGCGCCGCCGATCAAAGTGTCGGCGCCGCCTTCGCCTCTGAGC
>NZ_RZOM01000667.1:0-3439 GCF_003999175.1 Mesorhizobium sp. M7A.F.Ca.ET.027.03.2.1
CGCCGGAAGGTCTTGGCGAAGCCCTGGCTGCAGTCGAGGCGACCAGAAAAATGCAGAATTGCCGGGCGCGCATGAACGAGACCGCCGGGCAGATGAAGATGATGGGCGCGGTCAATGGCGCCGTCGGCATCGCCGGCCGCATGGCAGGTCCGGGCGGCAAGACAGCGGCGAAAATGGTGGCCGTCGGCACCGCCAGGGCCGTGCGCGGCAAGCTCAGCCGCCAGATGCAATCATGCTGAGACGATTGCGAGCTCCTCGAGATCGCGCAGATAGAGGAACATCGAGGCCTCGCTCAGGCCCTGCGAGCGCATGATGCCTTCAGGCGTGAACTTTCCGACAGATGCAGGCGCTTCACATGGCGGCTATATCATGCCGAAACCGCAACAGCACCCTGGTTTTCGGCTCTGTGTTCGACCCAGACATGGACCGGTTCATCCCGACCGCGGATGCTCACCGGTCCATGATCGCGCGCATTCAACTGTGTCGTGGGCGATTCCGCCTTCGCGGCTTCTATCAGTCGTGACCCAAAGCAAATGTTTGCCTGAAGTTCACGGCAAAGCGCCTGCAAACGGCTGGCGACGTTGACGGTGTCGCCCACCACCGCGAAGGAAAGATTGCGCTCGCTGCCGACCGCACCGATGACGACTGCGCCATATTGTGCACCGATCCGAACGTCCAGCGACGGGTATCCCCTGGACACCCGCTGCACATTCCAGTCTTCGAGAGCGGCGATCATCGCTTCAGCGCACTGGATGGCTCGGGTCGCGTCGTTATGGCTGGCTTGCGGAACCCCGAATGTGGCCATGATGCAATCGCCGATATAGTTGTCGACGGTGCCATGGTGGTCGAAAACGACCTGCTCCATGCGACGGTGGAACTGACGCAGAAGTTCGAACACTGCTTCGGCCGGATGATCCTCGGAATAGTGTGTGAAGCCGACGATGTCGGCGAACAGTACCGCGATATCCTGCCGGCGGACCGGACCGAAGGGCTCGTCATCCGCGGCGAGCTGGTCGACGACATTTGGCGAAAAATGCCGGGCGAGATTGGCGCGGGCGCGCTCTGCCTTGACATAGTCTTCCGACAGATGTCGAGAACGAGAGACGACCAGCGCCATGATCGCGCCGATAATCAGCACTACCAACACGTTGGTCGCCTGCGCGAATGTGTCGACGAAATTGGGATTGAGATAGAGGTTCAGTCGCTCTGTCGTCGGCAGCGAATAGAGGTTCGTCGCCGGAAGGACGGTTCCCGCATGAAGAACCACCCATCCCACCCCGATCGTCCACGTCAAGGCTGCGAGCGCTCCGAGATAGAGCGCCAATCGGGTCGAAAGGGTCAGCGCGCCAAGGCACACGAAAATCAACAGGAATTTGAAGCTGCCTTCGCGCAGTTGCATCGCGGCCGGCGCGACCTCCAGGGAAAACGGGTTGGGCGTTACCAGCAGAACGGTCAACAGAACGATGTCCAGCGTGCCTACGAGATAACCGATCCACCATGGCGCGTTGCGACGGCGCGCAAAGCGAAACTGGATCAGGCCGACGAGCTGGAACAACATGAGGCCCGCCAGCACGAAGAGCAGAGAGGCATCCCAGCGGCTGATTAATGAAAAGAAGCAGGAGATCACGGCGAGCGATGCCGTACGCGCCCAGAACTGCAATGCAGCACCTTGGCGTTCTGCGCGCTCTCGCAAATTTCTCAGCCGTGAATAGCGGCGAAGTTCAAGTGTTGGCGCGGTCGGCATAGGATCACTTCGATTTCGCGGGGACGTGTCACGCATTTGGCAAACCCGCCTTCTACTGGCAAATCAGTGCGCGAACTCTACCATGATTGCGGTTTCATTTTTGAAACGCGGCTGCAAAGAGTAAAATGTCCGGACAAAGGACCACGGTGAAAGCTGAAGCAGGATAGGCGGAGGCTTCCCTGTTCAGGTCACGAAGATTGGTGCATTCGACGCCGCCGCGAAGCGACTTTCCTTGCATCTGGGACTAAAGTGAGCCCGCTCGCCTAAAGCGTGCTCCCCGCTTGCTTGAGATCAAAAAGTTGACGTTCAAGCGACCGCCGGCCGGCAAATCCCGGCCCCTACCCCGCCTCGATCTTGCCTTTCAGCTGCGCCCGCGCCTCCTCGATCGACGCTGCATAGGTCACCAGCGGACGCTTCACGCCGTGGTTGATCAGCATGCGCCGGATCTGCGGCGCGGCGCCTGATATGATGAAGCGGACGCCGGCGCGCCTGGCCTTGTGGGCGGCGCCCTCGATGACGTTGGCCGCCGTCGAATCGAAGAACGGTACGGCCGAGCAGTCGAGGATGAAGTTCCTGCGCTGGTCGGCGATGCGGTCGAGTACGGTGCCGACGGTCGATGCCGCGCCGAAGAAGAAGGCGCCCGAGATGCGGTAGACCACGGTGTCGGCGTCGGTCGCCTCGCTGGCATCGTAGGCGTTGGCGCTGTCGGCGACATCCTCCTGCACCAGCGGCTGATCGGCCTCTACCGCAATCGACTTGGCCATGCGGTCGATGAACAGGATCGAGCCCAGCACGAAGCCGACGACGATGCCTTCGGTGAGATCGCGGAAGATGACGAGCAGAAAGGTCGCCATCAGCACCAGCGCATCGCCGCGCGAGGCACGCAGCAAGGTGGCGAAGGCCTGCTTCTCGAACATGTTCCAGCACACGACCGCCAGCACGCCAGCCAAGGCTGCGAGCGGGATGTAGCTGGCGAGCGGCGCGGCCACCAGCATCAAAGCGAGCAGGATGGCGGAGTGGACGATGCCGGAAACCGGTCCGTGGGCGCCGGCCCGCACATTGGTCGCGGTGCGGGCGATGGTGCCGGTGGCGCAGATACCGCCGAACAGAGCGGACGCGATGTTGGCGAAGCCTTGCGCCACCAGTTCGCAGTTGGAACGATGCCGCCGGCCCGTCATCCCGTCGGCGACCACCGCCGACAGCAGCGATTCGATCGCGCCGAGCAGGGCAAAGGCAATGGCATCCGGCAGCACGTCAATCATCCTGCCCAGGCTGATCGGCGGCAAGGCAGGCATTTGCAGGCTACGCGGGATGCCGCCAAAGCGAGTGCCGATCGTCTCCGCGGGCAGCGAGAGAAGCGCCACGACCAGCGATGCCAGCCCGATGGCGATGAGCATGGCAGGCCATGTCGGCCGCCAGCGCTTCAGGCCGGCGATGGTGAAGATGGTCAACACCGCCACGAAGGTCGCCGCAAGATTGATGGTGCCGGCCGCCTCACCGACCGCGATCAACTTCGGCACCAGCGGTCCCGGCTCCCTGCCGGCAAGCTTCAGCCCGAACAGTTCGACGATCTGTCCTGAAAAGATGATGACGGCGATGCCGGCGGTGAAGCCGACCGTCACCGGATAGGGAATGAACTTGATGTAGGTGCCGAGGCGGAGATAGCCGATGGCGAGCAGGAAGACCCCTGCCATC
>NZ_RZOM01000668.1:0-3434 GCF_003999175.1 Mesorhizobium sp. M7A.F.Ca.ET.027.03.2.1
ATCTTGAACTTGGCTTCGAGCCGCCCGACCGGCAGGTCAAACCCCATGATACCAGGTATACGCCGCTCCATGCCGCCAGGTCCCAGCTCGCGCATGCGCCAGCGGTCATCGCGATCTTTTTCCAGCACCTCGACAAGCTGCAGGAGATGCCGGGCGGTGGCGTGCTCGTCGAGCGGCACCGGATGCCCATGACAATGCACGACAGCAAAATTCCAGGTCGGCGCGCTGTCGCGCACCGGATTGCGCGGATACCAGGACGGCGAGATATAGCCATGCGGGCCGTGGAAGATGGCGACGGTCTCCCTGCCTTCGCTGATCAAGGTGCTGTGCGGATTGGCCCTGGCGAGATGCGAGACCAGAGTTCCGTTTTCACCCCGCGCGCGATCGAGCACGAAGGGAAGATGCGAGACGACGAGCCCTTGCGGTCCCGCTGTCACCACCGCGGCGAAGGCCGCGGCCTCGATCAGGCCGAACACCTCGTCGTGCGACAGCGGCGCAAATTCAGGCTTGCTGTACATAGATCAGCTTCGCTGGGCGCGGACCGCCGGGATCAGGCCTTGCGGGCGAACCAGCAGCACGGCGATGACGCCCGACAGCACGATGGCGTCGCGATAGGGGGCGATCGCTCCCGGCAATGTCGCCTGCAACAGCACCTCGATGATGCCGAGCAGAAAACCGCCGGCGACAGCACCTGGCAAGCTGCCGAGCCCGCCGACGACGGCGGCGATGAACGCCTTCAACACCGGCGTAAAGCCCATCAGCGGATCGACCGAGGCGCGCTGCGCCACCCACAGCATAGCCGCCAGCCCGGCCAGCAGGCCGGAGAGCAGGAAGGCGGTGGCGATGATGCGGCTGGCCGGAATGCCCATCAGGCGCACGACGTCGAAATCTTCCGCCGCGGCGCGCATCGCCGTGCCGGTCACCGAGCGGCGCAGGAAGACTTCCAGCGCAATCAGCGCCAGTGCGGAGACGACGATGGAGATGCTGGGACCGACGCCTATGGTGAAATCGCCGAAGGAGAAGGCGCCGGTCATCCAACCGGGCATGGCGACAGCTTGCGGCCGCGCCGAAATGCCGTTCTGGAAGACGACTTTCAACAGGCTGGAGACGGCAAAGCTGGTCAACAGCAGGCTGGTGACGCTGGCGCCGCGCATCGGCCTGAACGCGATACGCTCCATGATGACCGCGGCGAGCGCGCCGCAGGAGACGGCGACAAGCACCGCCACCGGGAAGGGAAAACCCAGCACCAGCGAGGCCAGAAGCGCATAGCCCGACAGCGTCATCAGCTCGCCATGGGCGAAGTTGATGAGGCCGACGATGGAAAAGACGATCGCCATCCCGAGCGCCAGCAGCGCATAGACGCCGCCGAGGCTCACCGCATTGATGATCTGCTGCGCGATCATGCTTCTTAAGCTCCCAGATAGGCTTGGCGGACGAGGTCCGATGAAGCGAGTTCTTTTGCCGTGCCCGACAGCACCACCTCGCCATTGGCGAGCACAACGGCGCGGTCGGCGATTTCGAGCGCCAGCGCCACATTCTGTTCGACCAGCAGGATGGTCAGGCCCTTGCGGCGCAGTTCGGCGATCAGGTCGAAGACGGTGTCGATCAGTTGCGGGGCAAGGCCGAGCGAAGGTTCGTCGAGCAGGATCATGCGCGGCTTGCCCATCAGCGCGCGGGCGATGGCCAGCATCTGCTGTTCGCCGCCCGACAGATTGCCGCCCTTGACGCGGTGGTAGCGGCGCAGGATCGGGAACAGCTCCAGCATCTCCTCTTCGCGCAGCCTTGCCTCGGCCGCCGGCTGATGCACTGCGCCGCCGAGACGCAGATTATCGGCCACCGTCAGGCTGGCGAAGATACGGCGGCCTTCGGGAACCAGCGCGACGCCCTTGCGGGCAATCGCCTCCGGCGCCAGGCCGGTGATGTCGACACCGTCGAAGACCACCTTGCCCGATGCCGCCGGCACCAGCCCGGCGACGGCGCCGAGCGTCGAACTCTTGCCGGCGCCGTTGGCGCCGACCAGCGCGATGATCTCGCCGCTGCCGACGGTGAGGTCAACGCGGCGTACCGCCTCGACCTCGCCGTACCGGATTTTCAGGGCTCCGACGCTCAGCATGACATCACGGCGCGGGAACGTCGGCAGCGTCGGGGATCAGGGTCTGGACATGCTTGCCCTCGCCGCCCTCGTAGCGCATCAGCGCCACCGGCCGCAGCGGCATGCGGTCCGTGCCGGCATAGGTGATCTTGCCGGTGATGCCTTCGAAATCCTTGAGGCCGGCGATGGCGTCGCGGATCGCCTTAGGGTCGTCGGAGCCCGCCGTCTTGACCGCCTGGTCGAGGATCAGGCCGATCTCGTAGCCATTGACTTCATAGGTCGATTCCGGTGCGTGGCCGGCATATTTGGTGAAGGCTGCGTTGAAGGCCTCGAGCTTGCTGCCCGGCTCGGCATAGCCGGCCGCGGTGTAGACGACGCCATCGACCAATTTGCCGAGCGCCTTGATGGTCGGCGTGCCGATGGCATCGGCGCCATAGACCGGGATGGTGACGCCGGCGCCGCGCAATTGCTGGATGAAGGCCGGGAAATCCGGCTCGTAGGCCGCCGTCATGATCAGGTCGGGCTTGTCGGCCAGGCCCTTGATGTTGGTGATCTCGGCGGAAAAGTCGGGCTGGCCCATGCTGAAGGTGCCGCGGCCGACAATGGCGCCGCCCTTCTTCTCGAACACCTTGCCGAAATATTCCGGCAGATTGGCGGTGTAGGTGGAGTCCGGCGAAGTCAGCAGGAACACCTTCTTCTTGCCTTCCGAGACGGCGAAGTCGGCGACCGCCGTCGCCTGCACATTGTCGGCCGGATAGGTGCCGAACATGACGTCGCCGACCGCGCCGGTGAGCACGGGGGCGGAGCCGCACAGCGTCAGGGTCGGAATACCAAGCGGCTGGGTCAGCTGGCCGGCGGAAATCGAGGGATCGGCATCGCACGGCGTGATCATGATCTTGGCGCCGGCGTCGATCAACTCCTGGGCGACGGTTGCGGTCTGCGCGGTGTCGGAGCGGGTGTCCTTGATCAGCAGCTTGACGGTGTATTTGCCAGCGAGGCCACCCTTGGCGTTGAGCTCGTCGAGCGACATGCGCAAGCCGGCAAGTGCCGGCTGGTCGTAGGGAGCGAGGCCACCGGTCTGCGCGGTCGCGGCACCGATGATGATCTCCTCGGCGCTGGCCGTCGAAATGGCGGCGATGCCGAACACGGCCGCGCACAGGGCGGCGCGATGGAGGCGATAGAGGCTTGGCATGTCGGTTCTCCTTCTGGATTTCTTATGGTTGGCTGTCGTTGCGGGTCATGCGGTCTGGTTTTCAGGCGTTGCGGTCTTGGCGCGCGACGTGCGGCTGCCGAGATAGGCTGCGATCACGGCGGGGGTCTTCTGGACATCGCCCCGCGTGCC
>NZ_RZOM01000669.1:0-3430 GCF_003999175.1 Mesorhizobium sp. M7A.F.Ca.ET.027.03.2.1
CGACCGCACCTACGCCGAATGGACCGCCAGCTTCGACGCCGCGCCCGAGGAGGCAGACAAGCTGGCCGAGGGCATGGGCGCGAATGTCTTTCAGGGCGGCTTCAACGCCCTGAAAAGCCATTTCGCCGGCCAGATCTGACAGGAGCCAAACCATGGCGCTGGCACTGCAGACCTTTGCAACGGTGAAAGACGCGAACGCGGCACTGAAAGCCCAGGGAACACGCTATCTCGGCGGCGGCACGCTGGTCGTCCGCGCGGCCAATGAAGGCGATGTTTCGGTTTCCGGCCTTGTCAGGTCGACCGAGCCGTCTTTGTCCACCATCGCTGTTGCCGGCGGCAAAGTCCGCATCGGCGCTTCGGTGACGATGGCGGCGATCGCCAGCCATCCGGAGCTTGGCACGCTCACCAAGGCCGCCCGCGCCGTCGGTGGCCCGGCAATCCGCAACATGGCGACCGTCGGCGGCAATCTGTTTGCCCCGGCTCCCTATGGCGATTTCGCCGTTGCCCTGCTGGCGCTCGACGCCATTGTCAGCACCGACGGCGGCGAAACGCCGATCGAGACTTTTCTGGCCAATCGGGACGGCAGTCGCGCCATCGTCACTTCCGTAAGCTTCACGCTTCCTCCACAAGGCGGTTTTCGCTTCCTGAAAGTGTCCAGGGTGAAGCCGAAGGGCGTCTCGGTGCTCAGCATCGCCGCTGTTTTCCAACAGGTGTCTGACGGCACCGTCTCTTCGGCGCGGATCGCGCTCGGCTGTATGGCCGACCGACCATTGCGTGCCAGAGCGGCGGAAAAGGCGCTGATCGGCAGAAAGCTCACCAAGGACGGCATCGCGCCGGCACTGGCGGCGGCAGGTGACGGCATCGCGCCGATCACGGATCCTATCGCCAGCGCCTGGTATCGCGCTGAAGTGCTGCCGGTTCATCTCGGCCGGCTGCTGCTCACATAACATTTCGTTCGGGGGCGCGCGTCTGTCCGATGCTTCGGGCAGGCACGCTGGGAGGAAAACATGGCAAAGGTTCCGGTTCAATTCACACTCAACGGTTCTGAAAAGGCCGAATTCATCGACAGCGGCACAACGTTGCTGCACGCCTTGCGCGACAAGATCGGCGACACCTCGCCGAAAGGCGGCTGCCATCAAGGCACCTGCGGCGCTTGTTCAGTCATCATAGACGGCGAACTCAGGCTCTCCTGCCTGACGCTGGCCGAGACCTGCAATGGGGCGGCCATCAGCACGACATCAGGGCTTTCGGAAAGCGGCGTCCTGCACCCGCTGCAGCGCGCCTTCCTCGACACGTTCGCCACGCAATGCGGCTTCTGCACGCCGGGCATGATCATGGCCGCCAAGGTGCTGCTCGACCATACGCCCAACCCCAGCCGCGACGAAGTGGTCGAGGCGCTGTCGGGCAACATCTGCCGCTGCACCGGCTACGAGCCGATCATCCAGGCGGTGCTGACTGCCGCCCGCGCCAATTCGCAGAACGCGGCCTGAGGGGTCCAAAAGAATGGAACTGCGCAAGAATTACTTCGCCGATGTCCGCAAAGATGATCTGCACGAGATCGGCCAACCTCGGCCGCGCTCCGATTCACCCGGCCATGTCACCGGCAAGACCGCCTTTTTCGCCGACCGCAATTTCCCCGGCATGCTGCACCTGAAGATGGTGCGCAGCCCGCATCACCATGCCCGCATCCGCTCGATCGACACCTCCGAGGCGGAAAAACATCCAGGTGTGGTGAAAATTCTGACCGCCAAGGACGTGCCGCACAATGTCTACACCATCCTGATCCTGATCCAGGTCGGGCCGGAGGACGAGACGGTGCTTGCCGACGGCAAGGTGCGCTGGAAGGGCGAGGCCGTGGTGGCGGTGCTGGCCGAAACCGAGCGCGCGGCGCAAGAGGCGGCCGCCAAGGTCAAGGTCGACTATGAGGTGCTGCCGGCCGTCTTCGATATGGAAGAGGCGCTGAAGCCCGGCGCGCCGCTGGTCAACGAATATCACGGCCAGAATTATTATCTCTACGACAGCGGCGAGTGCCGCAAGGTGCGCTTCGGCGACGTCGAGGCGGGCTTCGCCGGCGCCGACCACATATTGGAGGAGAGCTACCAGTCCTCGCCCATCGAACATGCGCCGACCGAGACCACCGGCTGCGTGGTGGCACCCGAGGGCAATGACCGCTTCACCTGCTACACCAACACGCAGGCGATGTTCTTCACGCTCGACAACACCTCGATCATCCTGCAGATGCCGGGCAGCAAACTGCATTTCGTCGGCGGCACCGTCGGCGGCGGTTTTGGCGGCAAAGTCGACGTCATCGTCGAGCCGGTCGCCATCCTCGGTGCAAAATTAACCGGACGACCAGTCTGTTTTATCTACAGCCGCGAAGAGGAGATGCAGATATCGTCACCGCGCGCGGCCGAAAAGGTCGTCATCAAGGACGGCGTCATGAAGGACGGCCGCATCGTCGCGCGCAAGGTCACTGGCTACACCGATGCCGGCGCCTATTCGCGCCACTCGCCCTATGGCGCGCAGAAGGGCGCGGGGCACTATCCCGGCCCCTACACCATCCCGAACGTCTGGATCGATACCTACTGCGTCTACACCAACCGCACGCCCTCCTCCGCCATGCGCGGCTTCGGCGTCACCATCGGCGATTTCGCGCTGGAGGTGCAGATGGACAAGCTGGCGCGGCTGATCGGCATGGACCCGCTCGAATTCCGCTTCATCAACGCCTATCGCGACGGCGATATGAAAGCGCACCGCCAGCCGACCGAGGGCGCGGCGCTGATCGAATGCATGCAGGAAGCCTCGCGCGCCGCCAACTGGCCGGTGGCGGAGAAATACATGGCGATGTCATCCTACGTGAAGGGAGCTTGAGATGGCGATCAGGCGCGGACGCGGCGTTGCCGCCATCAACTATCCCACAGGCATGAACCTCGGCGGCGACCCGACGCAGGCGCTGGTGCATTCGACGCCGACCGGCAATTTCATGGTGACGCTATCATCGGTCGATCTCGGCCAGGGCATGAAGCAGATCATGGCGCAGATCTGCGCCGAGGCGATCGGCGTGCCGACCGACCGTGTCGTCGTCGACACCGCCGACACCGACACCGGCCCGCACTGCATGGGCACCTTCGCCTCGCGCGGCACCCACCGCGCCGGCAACGCCGTCATCCAGGCGGCAAGGGAAGCCCGCCAGGTGATGCTGGAAGTGGCGGCCGAGGAGCTGGAGGTCAACGCCTCCGACCTCGAGACCGACGGCCAGGGCAACATCCTGGTCAAGGGCGCACCGCAAAAATCGATCTCGATCTTCGATGTCGCGCTGTCGGCGCATTTCAAGCGAGGCCGCTCGATCTCGGGCCGCGGCATGTTCCTGATCCCGCGCTCCTACCCCGAGAAAGAAACCGGCGCGATGAAGCCGTCGACCTGTTATGCC
>NZ_RZOM01000066.1:0-11567 GCF_003999175.1 Mesorhizobium sp. M7A.F.Ca.ET.027.03.2.1
GCTATTTCGAGGCCCTCATGCGGACCCCGATCAGCATTCAGCGGCTGCTTCACTACCCGCCGCAGAGTGGTTATATCAGCGAAGACATGATCGGAATCGGCGCCCACACCGACTACGGCAATTTGACCATCCTTGCACAGGACGACGTCGGCGGTCTTCAGGTCATGAACCGAGACGGCGATTGGGTACAAGGCACGCCGATCCACGGTACTTTCATAATCAACGTCGGGGACCTGCTTCAGCGGCTCACCAACGGTGTCTATCTGGCCAACCTACATCGCGTAGTGAATAGCTCAGGGCGTGAGCGATACTCAATCCCCTTCTTTATCGATGCTGATTTCGATGCGATCATTGAGCCATTGGCCTCATGTGTCACTGACAGCAACCCTCTGCGCTACCGGCCGGTGACTTGCGGCGAACACAAACTCGGGCGTTTCGCAGCAAGTTATGCTCATTTGGCCAAAGCATGAGAGAGCGGGCCGCCGCCTACTCGCGTGACAATACACTGCGGGGTCGAAGCGGCCCAGTCGAACTCAGAAAACGCCATAGGTGGGACAGTATTGTCACGCATTAGTCCCTTGACCGCGCCTTTGAAACTCAATGTGCGCGGCATCTGGCGGCAACAGGGGTTTTGCAGCCACTTCCTGCGGTATGCTAACGCTTTCGAGACCTGGACCCCCGGCTGGCGTGTCACGCGCACCATCCGCAGCAGGATAAACTGCTCGCTTGCAGACGCGTTGTCACCACTTCGCCTGCTGGTCTGTCGGATTCGCTACACACGCGTGATAGGCAATCTCTTCGTTAGCCTCAGTCAAATAGCCGAGAGAAATCAAAATCCTCGGCTGCCGGGCGGGTGAATCGGCACGATTTTTGAGTGTTTCCTGGGAGAGACAGTAGGCGCCGCTGACTGGGACCTAAGGCGCAAAACATGGACAAGCCCCCAACTTCGTAAATTACTTGGAACCATCGGGATTTTAGGAGGACGTTCCGAAAACAGCGAAATTCCAAGCGACCTCTGGCGAAAAGTACTCATCCCTCAATCGAGCAGGCGAAAGAAACAGTATGTCTGATACTCACATAAACCAAGATCTGTCTATTTTGACGGATGACGTCGCGTGCGCAAAGCAGCTCAATGCCCGCAACGTAAAAATCCTCAGCACGGGAGGAGAAAGGGGGCGCGGGGTATTCGCTGCTCGCGACTTCCTGCCGGGGGAAATTGTCGTCATCGGGCTAATTGACCGTATGGAAACGGTTCGAACGACAAACTCCTTTCAACTGGACTGGAATGTCCATGCTCTCTTTCATAAGCCGGCTGTCATTGTGAATCATTGTTGTGATCCAAACTTAGCGATTGTGCCCAATCGCTTCGGGGCCTACGACTTCGTCGCCATTCAGCATATCTCTTCTGGCGCCGAAGTGACGTGGAACTACGCTACATCGGAATTCGAGTGCATTGGGGTATCGGTATGTCTTTGTTCGTCTAGAAATTGCCGAGGCTCAGCCGGAGGCTTCTCCACATTGCCTCGCGATCATCCTCTGCTCGTATCGGGTTTTTACGCACCGTACCTCAAGAAAACCCAAGGCACCTTCCAAGAGAGAGATAGGGTTGCTTAGCCCCAGGGAACGCAACATGCGTCGGATGACCTGCTCGTTGGCAGTGCCGCCCTGACAGTGTTGCGCGCCGCGGTGAGCGTGCGCGGCCTCTGGCCAGTAGCGGACTTCAGATGAACTGCCTTGAACCAACGTGTGCGCACAATCTGTGCAATCCCCTGCGCGTCACCTGTCAATGCCACTCGTCCCCAAAAGTGCCGAAGTAAAATTCCCCAGTTTCGCCGCTCAGGCTGTCCCGGTGGGGGTGTCCATTTTTCGGTGGCCGGCCGCGCGGTCGCGATGGTGAATTTAATGTCGGCAATGTGATGGAGGCTTTTGATCGCAAGTGTTCTGGCATGAGCTCGGCGTGCTGGCGGAGCCGATAACTCGATCCTTCGATCTGGACGACGACCGCATGGTGAAGCAGGCGATCGAGAAGTGCGGTTGCGACGAGGGTCGCCGAAGACCTCGCCCCATTCGGCGAAGCCGCGATTTGAGGTAACAATCATTGCGCCCTTCTCGTAGCGGGCGTTTGCGAGTTGGAAGAACAGATTGCCGCCACCGTGGACGACGGGCAGGTAACCGAAGCGTCGACGCTCGTGCGTGAGGTCGCGCAGCCGACCACGCAGCTGTGTCTCTGGCGGTCGGCCAGACTGGTATCAATCATCTTGCGATCGGCGCCGACGAAGGACAGGCCCGACGCTCCGATAGGCCCATGACGGCCTGCAGATGCGCTACGGATTCGCGCTTGGCGGCGGGTCCTAACTTTTTTCGATTGCCAGGCGCCAGTGGTCGTTGACGATGAGTTGGCACTGGTATCGAGCACACAAGGCCTTCGCGGTGCGGATCTCCGCGCGCAACCCAGCCTCATCCACGGTCTTGATGCGCAGTTGCAGAAGCCGGACTCCGAGTGGGACCAGCCGTTCGATCCAGGCAGCGCTGTCGACGATCAGATAAAAGGGATCGAGCTTCATGAAAAAACGGCCCTGCCGACCATCGGTGTCGATGGCACGGCGACGTCGCGCGGTTCGAGCATTCCCGAACTGAACGCCTCACGACCGGCGTCGACCGCCTTACCGAAAGCACGCGCCATGCCGACCGGATATGCCGCCTTGGCGACCGCTGTGTTCAGGAGCACGGCGTCAAAGCCGAGTTCCATGACGGTGGCCGCGTGCGACGGCCGTCCGAGCCCCGCATCCACAATCAGCGGGACGCCAGGGAAATATCCGCGCATCGAGCGCAGCGCCGTCATGTTGACCGGTCCCAAGGCGGAACCGATCGGTGCGCACCACGGCATCAGGACCTTGCAGCCCGTTTCCAGCAGCCGCTCGGCGACAACGAGATCGTCGGTGGTATAGGGGAATACCGCAAAGCCGTCCTCGCACAGGATGCGGGCGGCTTCAACCAGACCGAACACATCCGGCTGTAGCGTGTCGTGATTGCCGATCACTTCGAGCTTGATCCAGTTGGTGCCGAAGACCTCGCGCGCCATTTTCGCGGTGGTGACGGCTTCCTTGACGGAGAGGCAGCCGGCGGTATTGGGCAGGATTCTGGCGCCCAGCGAGCGGATCAACGACCAGAATTGTTCGCCGGCTCTACCGCCCGCCATCTCACGCCGCAACGAGACGGTCACCACCGACGTGCCCGACGCCTTGACTGCATCGGCAAGGATGGCCGGCGAAGGATATTGAGCGGTGCCGAGAAGCAGGCGCGACGAAAGCTCGGTTCCATAAAGCTCCAACATGCTAGCCGCCCTGCATGGGCGAGAGGATTTCGATCCGGTCGCCGTCGCTCAACTGGAACTCCGTGCGGTTGGCTTTGTGCACGAGGTCGCCGTTGACGGCGGTGGCGAGCCAATCGCCCTCATAGTCGAGCGCGGCAAGCAACTCGGCCAGCGTGGTGGCGGCAATCTCACGCGCCTCGCCGTTGACCATCAGTTTCATGAGCATGCTCCTTGGTTCTGTCTTGACTGAAAACCAGGCCGGCAGCCTGGCGCGCCATGGCGGGGGCGAGGAGAAAACCGTGACGATAAAGACCGTTGATCGCGATGATCTCACCGTCTGTTTCGACGCGTGGCAAATTGTCGGGAAATGCCGGACGGACACCCACACCGGTTTCAACGATCTCGGCCTCACCAAAGGCCGGATGGAGGGCATGGGCGGCGCCCAGCAGCTCCATCATGGAACGCGCCGTCACCGGTCCGGCGCTCTGGCTTTCAATCATCGTCGCTCCGATCATGAAACGGTGATCGGTGCGCGGCACGGCATAAAGCGGAAAGCGTGGATGAAGCAAACGGACCGGCCGCGACAGCGAGACATCAGGCGTGCGAAGGATCAGCATTTCGCCGCGAACACCGCGCAGCCTGTCATCGGCCGCTGCCATTCCCATGCAGTCTATCTGACGGGCGAAACCCGAAACAGGCCGGGCGTCGCAGCCGAAGTGGAATTTGACACCCATGGTCGCAAGGTTGTCATGAAGTGCCGCCATCGCCTGGCGTGGGTCGAGGTGAGCCTCGTTGGGGAAGAGCAATCCACGCCGGAAGCGGCCGGCGAGGTCGGGTTCCAGGAGCGCAATTTCGTTTTCATCGACGCGCCTATGCCCTGACGTGCGACTGGCGAACCGGTCAAGCTCACCGGCATCACGCGGCGCGGCCACGACCAATGTCCCGGCCCGTGTCACCTGACCCGACAGCACCGCATCCCACCAGTCGGCAGCGTCGCGTCCGAGATCCAGCACCGGCTGCTCCGCGCTTTCGCGCTCGCACCATGGCGCCAGCATGCCGCCGGCGAACCACGACGCGTTGCCGCCAAGGCCATGCCGCATCTCGGCGACTGTGACCGTCGCGCCGCGGGCGGCGAGTTCGAAAGCGACGGTGAGGCCGGCAACGCCGGCCCCTTTGACGAGCACCCTCATGATGGTTTGGGAGCCTCCGGCACGACCGGTACGCCAGTCTCGTCCGCCGGCATGTAGAGATCGCCGCCCTCCCGGTATTTTGCCGCCATTGCCGCCATGCCTTCCTTCTGAGCCTCGGCACGGATGTCGTGGGAAATGCGCATGGAGCAGAATTTCGGCCCGCACATCGAACAGAAATGTGCCAGCTTGTGCGCCTCCTTGGGCAAGGTCTGGTCGTGGAAGGACCGTGCGGTTTCGGGGTCGAGCGACAGGTTGAACTGGTCCTCCCAGCGGAACTCGAAGCGCGCGCGCGAAAGGGCATCATCCCTGGTTTTCGCTGCCGGATGGCCCTTCGCCAGATCGGCTGCATGGGCGGCTATCTTGTAAGTGATCACCCCAATCTTGACGTCGTTGCGGTCGGGAAGGCCGAGATGCTCTTTCGGCGTGACGTAGCAAAGCATTGCGGTGCCGAACCAGCCTATCATGGCGGCACCTATCCCTGAGGTGATGTGGTCATAGCCCGGCGCGATGTCGGTCGTCAGCGGCCCCAACGTGTAGAACGGCGCCTCACCGCACACTGCGAGCTGCTTGTCCATGTTCTGCCTGATCTTGTGCATGGGGACATGGCCCGGGCCTTCGATCATCACCTGGCAGTCCTTTGCCCAGGCAATCTTGGTGAGTTCTCCAAGTGTTTCCAGTTCGGCGAATTGCGCCGCGTCGTTCGCATCGGCGATTGAACCGGGACGAAGGCCGTCGCCGAGCGAGAAGGAAACGTCATAGGCTCTGGCGATGTCGCAGATCTCCTCGAAATGCTCGTAGAGGAAGCTCTCCCGGTGATGGTGCAGGCACCATTTGGCCATGATCGAGCCGCCGCGCGAGACGATGCCCGTGACCCGGTCGACGGTCAGCGGTATGTAGTGCAGCCGCACGCCGGCGTGGATGGTGAAATAGTCGACGCCTTGCTCGGCCTGCTCGATCAGCGTGTCGCGATAGACCTCCCAGTTGAGGTCCTCGGCGATGCCGCCGACCTTTTCGAGCGCCTGATAGAGCGGCACCGTGCCGATCGGCACCGGTGCATTGCGCACGATCCAGTCGCGGATGTTGTGGATGTTGCGGCCGGTCGACAGGTCCATCACCGTATCGGCGCCCCAGCGGATCGCCCACACCATCTTTTCGACCTCTTCGGCCATCGACGATGTGACAGCCGAGTTACCGATGTTGGCGTTGATCTTCACCAGGAAATTTCGCCCGATGATCATCGGTTCGCTCTCGGGATGATTGATGTTGGCGGGAATGATTGCGCGTCCGCGCGCCACCTCGTCGCGCACGAATTCGGGTGTGACGAAATCTGGGATCGCCGCGCCGAAGGCTTCGCCGTCGCGTTGCAGCTTGCCGCGCATCACCTCGCGGCCGAGATTCTCGCGGATGGCTACGAACTCCATTTCTGGCGTGATGATGCCGGCGCGCGCATAGGCAAGTTGGGTCACCGCCTTGCCCTGCTTGGCCTTGAGCGGCCGATTGCGTATCGGAAATTCCGGTGTCAGGCGCTCGCCGGTGGCGAATCCATTGTCTTCCGGCCGGACGTGGCGGCCGTCATAGGCTTCGACATCGCAACGCGCCGTGACCCATTCGTGGCGAAGCCGGGCAAGGCCTTTTTCGATGCTGGTTTGGACTGATGGATCGGTGTAGGGGCCGGACGGATCGTAGACGGTGACGGGCGGTTCGCCGGCCGTCGGATGGACGGAAATCTCGCGCATCGGCACCCTGATCTGCGGGTAGAGGACGCCGGGCTTGTGGATTTTCCGCGAGGCGGGCAGTGGTCCCGTCGACACGGCGGGGGTGAGGGCATTCATCGTGAGGCTCCTTTGCTCATGCATTGGAGACCCAGTTCTGTGCCGGAAGGATGAAAAGACGCTTCTGTAGACCTGCTGCAGCAGGACCTCGGGCGTAAACTCCCGCAAAGCGCTTGCACCGTCCCTACGCCAGTATGAACTGGATCAGGTTCAACGGGTCACTGCGCCGCGAAAGCCAGCAGTATCTCAGCCCCTTACCGGGACTCCCCTGGTGAATGCCTCAAGTTGAATGGGCCGGTGCTGCTTTGTCAAGCGCCTTCGGGCGCCTTCGGGCGCCTTCGGCCGGTGGCGACGTCCGGCGGCCGGCCGAGCGGAGAGCTCGCGCATGCATCGGGGACAAGTCACGCCCCGTAGACCAGGGCTGGAATGGCCAAAGTCTCATTCGCTTCGTGAAGGATGGAAAAACTGTATCGGCCATGTGCGTCGAGATCGACCGAGTAGCTCAGGCGGTCACGGATGTGGTTATCCTGGTCGAAGGCGACGATTTGCGGCTTCAGCGAGGTGATTTGCACCACGTCCAGGTAGATGGAGTTGCAGATATGATCTGGTCGTCGGGCTGGCAGGTGCAAGCGGCCGCTCTATTCAGGATGCGGCATCGGCGGCGTTCCCGATACCAATGATATCTTGCGGGCAACTTATGCAATCACCGGCTTCGTAAAACCCGACGGCGGCGGCCGTGTCCTGGCGCTGAGGATGTGCCGCTGTTCCAGCAGAGAAATCGCGTGGGCGCGGAGTTTTCGCTCTGCGAGGAAGAGTTGACGCAATCGTTTAGCTTGCTTGCAGTTCGTAGAGACCCGCCTTTGAAAGCAACTAAGCTATTGCATTGATATGTTGGTGCGCGATCGATCGCTACATAGCCGGCCGCCATTATCCGAGTATTGATCCGCCGGTGTTCGTGTTGCCGTATATGGCAATCCCTGCGAGATCGTCGCGGCCGGATCGGCCGCACCCTCTAGTCATAAAAGGGGAAGCGACCGAGAATTCCGCTGCCGAAAACTTCTCTGGCTTGGCTATGCATGCGGTAGATGAGATCGCCGCCTACCGCGACCTGGTCGAGGAAGGCATCGACGCCCAGTTCGGACAGCCTGGTTATCGCAATGCGTTAGCGGCTCAGACTTGCGGTCTCGAGAGCGGCCTTTGGGGGTCACCTCTTTTTTGTTTCAGAGGTTGGAAGACGGCTGCTCGTTACCCAATAGAAATGGCGACTACGGAACGCGATCGATCGCGGCCATCAGGAAACACCTGTCTTCGGCTCAACCTCGACATGGCGTCCGATCGACCGCAGATATACAGCTATCTCGTCCATGAGATGATCGCGTTCGCCGTAGATCTCAGCAATCCTGCGCAGCTGTGGCTCGACGGACCTCCGTTGCGCCGGCGTCAAATCAGCATCGCCAAAGACATATCCCAAGTTGCCAATCGCGCAAATGTTGCAGCCGGCCTCCACAACTGCTTGCACGAATGCCGGAATGTCTTTTTCTTGCATAGTCTTCATGTCGAACCTCTCGTGAATGGCGTGCTTGCGCGCCCATGCTGCCTTTTCAGCGTGTCCTCTGGGCGGCGCAAGCCTTGAGCGTAATTGTGCCGGGCAACCTCGACTATCCCGTCTGCCACGCTCTTTAGAGTCGGTGGGGTCTGGTGATTGCAGGCTGGGCCACTCAAAAGCCTGCAAGAAGAAAGTCATGGCGACCATTGCTCAAGATCGCGAGGGTGCGTGCAAGACCTTCCGTTGGCAGTCATGCACGCTCACCCAGCAACTGGGTATTGAGCAACTGGGTCTCACGTCGCGGGTCTCGTGTGCTTCACAGCCGAAAATAAGGTACCACCGTGGCTATTCTCAAGTGCAGGCTACCTCTTCAGGACACGGCGGAGTGCCTTCCGACGCACCCCTGGTGCAACGTGCGACCTAACGAGACACATCTCGTTCGCGTTCCCTCGACCTTTCTTCGTATTGCTGCTTGCCCTGCGATTTCAGGCCCTCTGCTAGCTTCTCGGCCGCTCTTTGGCCTGCAATGTCACTATTCAAGATCATATCCGACATCCCTGGATGGTCATAACCGTAATGCGCATGCAGTTTCCCTCACGAGCAGCGCCTATCCGTCGATTAGTTCGTCTTCCGGAACCCGAAGCCCTTTTTATCCGGCGTACCTATCCACCATTCAACCGGTATACCTTTCCCAACTTTGGCGGACCATTTACCTCAGGCATGATCATCTCGCGTGACATTTTTTTTTGGCGCCATCATCGCACGTGGCATTTTCTAAAAACCAAGACGTGTCAATTTGTAAAATCAAGGATGCGGCCGCGCCCGTTGCGAGGATTTGCAGGTAGCTCTTCAGCCCCAACACGATGTGTGAGGCGGCGGTGGAAAAGGCAACCGACGGCGTCGACGCGTCCTTTGATGATCGCAAGCGATATGCTTCGTCGCGAGCCCAGATTGCGGTCTCGGGCACAAGGCGAGATCACAGTTCTGCGATCTGTGGTAACGCGAGCCCGCAAAGCGCCGCTGCGGCCACCGCTTTTGGAATCTGGACGAGATTCGTCGTCGTCTGAGATCAGTTGATCGAGCAGTTCGCGCGCGCGGGACGCGCTTGCGGTGCAGTCTCTCCCGCGAGCTCGCCCGTGACCTTCTCATCGACGACATCCGAGAGCTGCGCGGACGGCCCTATGACCTCGTCGCTGTCGCCGGCGGCTGGAAGCACCTGACACGGCCGGCCTATGCCGATGCCATCCGCGCCTGCGGAAGCAGCGGGCGTGCCGTGGACCTGACGTGGTCGGACGTGCTGATGCTGATGTGCATCGGCACTTCCAGCCGATTACCCGCGCCGAATTGTCGTCGGTTTTCGGGAAGTAATCAGTCGCGACCTGATCGGCCATCTGCGGCACCGGCCTGATCGCGTCGAACCCGCGCAGTCCGACGCCCGGCGCTCCCTACACCTATGTGACGACAAAAGCGTCCTGCTCGAGTTCGGCCTCGACACGCTTCGCGATCTCCCGGACTGCGAGGCGCTCGAGGATGCCGGGCTGCTGAGCAGAGATGAGCTGCTTGCTGGTGAAATTATGCCAGAGTTGGCTAGTGGCCATGAGGATGCGGGTTTGGATACGGAGGAATAGCTTGGCGCTGCAGACGCTGTGGCCACCGGGCTTGCGAGTGCTTCCAGCTTTCCATAGCGAATCTAGCGCGCCCAAGGGCGTCCGAAATTTGTAGGCAAATTTCGGACATGGACACGGTCAGCGACGTCAAGCAGGCAGCGGTATGCGGCCTCTGCACCGCTGTCGCCCAAAAATTCGTGGCCATGGGCAAGCCCCACTTGAGACCCCCAGAGAGAACGCTCGTGAGCGATGGAAACGGTTTTGGTCCAAAGCTTGATACAGATGGCCTGCAGATGGGTGTAGGGTTTCAAAGCGCTCGAAGACGCGCCTTCGCAGAGTTAAAAGTCCGCGACGAACTCGTGTGTCGTTTGTCGCCAACTGCAAATTCGATAGTTAGCGCAATTATACTGCGCCGAGTCTGCCATCTCGAGCCCCAAGGGTTTGTGAGGCCTCTCGGCTCACCACCGCCTTTGCTAACCGCCGTGATTCCAAAGACGCGTGCCTTTACGGAGGGGGTCAAACGGCCTATATTATTCTTTATAAGGAGAAGAATAATGGGCACACTTGCTCGCATCTACACCCCCGCAGAGGCAGCCGCCGTCAGCGGGATAGGAATCAAGGCCGTGCACAATGCGATCGACAAACGCATTGTCGATACTGTGCCAAGCACTGCTCGGCGCATCGGTGGGGTCGTCCGACGGGCATTGACCGGCGAGGATTTGCTGCGGCTCAAGCTTTGGTATGGCGTGGGTGCGACATTGCCCGCTGATCGTCGCTACCGCCTGTTCGAGGAAATCAAAGCTGCCCCAAGGGCCAAGACCGTAAGGGCCGACGACCTGCTGATCGTCGACGTCGCCGAGGCACGTAAACAGCTCAAAGCGCGCATCGTGGATCTTGATGAAGCGGAGGCCGCCATCGGCCGCGTTAAAGGGGTGATGGGCGGAGAGCCTGTCTTCAAAGGAACCCGCATCCCTGTTCGTATGATCACGACGATGCTAGCGCAGGGCGCAGATGAAGCGGAGGTTCTGGAGGGATATCCGAAGCTAACGCCGCGCGTGATTGAGCTCGCCAGAATGTGGGTCGCCGCGCACCCGGTTCGTGGGCGGCCTAAGAAGCTGGTCGAGCAGGGCGTGAAAATAAAGTCGTCGAAGCGCGTGGTTTTGAAGGGCGACCCAGGTCCGTCGGCCAGGTCGAGACGCGTGTGACCTCGTGAGGTTTCTGATCGATGAGTGCCTGCACACGTCTCTGGTTGCGGTAGCCCAAGAACGCGGACATGAAGCAAACCACGTCAACTGGCTTGGGCTAAGCGGCGAAACCGACTGGGACCTCATGCCGCTCATTATCGATGAGGATTTCACCTTCGTCACCAACAATGCTAAGGACTTCAGGAAGCTCTATGCCAAAGAACCGGTTCACGCCGGCCTGATTATCGTCGTCCCTCAGGTCGGGCCTGAAAAACAGAGAGAGCTCTTCGATGCTCTCCTCGAGGATCTTGGCCCAGAGGAATTCCTGATTAATGAAGTTATCGAAATCGAGATCGAAAACGGCATTGCAATCGTAACACGATACGATCTGCCGTCGCCCTAGCTGAGGCTGCGCGATCTCCGCTTATGACCGACCCGGTTGCCAGTCGCTCATCTGCAAAATGTTACCGCCGAGTTTTGCAAACGCGCGTTGGCGGCAGGAGAAAACGAGAATCTGCTGATCGTGTGATTGACGATGCAAAGCGTCGAACATGCGCTCGATGCGGTCGTCATCGGAATAAACCAAAGCGTCATCCAGGATAACCGGTGTGGGTCGGCCGTCGCGGGCAAGCAAACGGGCGAAGGCCAGACGTGTCAGAACCGAAAGCTGTTCTCGCATGCCGCCACTCAACCTATCGACATCCTCATCCTGACCATTGCGGCGAACGGTCTGTGGCAACAGTGTGTTCTCGTCGAACACTATGGAGATGTCATCGAATAGCAATCCAAGCAGCGGTCGCAGCTCGGACATGACCGGCTTCAGATAAAGATCGCGTGCCGTCGAGCGCGCAGCGACCAGCGTCGTGCGCAGCCGGTCGAGGACGGCTTTTTCGAATTCGAAGCGTCTCGCTCGCTCTCCAGCGATTTCCAATTTTTCTGTGGCCTCGCGCAAAGC
>NZ_RZOM01000670.1:0-3427 GCF_003999175.1 Mesorhizobium sp. M7A.F.Ca.ET.027.03.2.1
TGACGCGGTAGAGGTCGGCGACGTCACCGGCCACCGTCACGTCGACGATGATGTCGAAGCGCCCGGTGACGACCGAGGCCGAGTTGACGAAGGGCAGCTCGGAAATACGCTGCGCCAGCTCGCGAGCCCGGCCGCGCCCCTGGGCGTTGATGCCGACAATGGCCGAGATCAGTTCGGGGCGCTCGGTCAGGTTCAGCAGGCCGACGATCTTGAGCAGGTTGCGGTCGAGCAGGTTGCGCAGGCGCGTGCGCACCGTCGGCACCGAAATCGCCAATATCTCGGCGATGCGGTTGATGCCCGGTTGTGCATCCTGCGACAGCTGTTTGACCAGCCGCCGATCGGTCAGATCGAGATGTTCCCGCAAAAGCCATGTCTTTCATAAATGAGAAAAATAGGCGAGGTTTTCTTTTAGATGTGAAAATACTTTATGGGAAATCTTTAACAACGGCAATAGCCACGCCGCCCCTTGGCACAGGGCCCTTCTCAGCGTCTCCGCAGGCAGGTAGCGTCAAGTGCCTCGTGTCGAAGCCGCCGGCAAGGTTCGCTCCGAGGGCGCGGCGAAATAGTTGAACCGTCTCGCCGGAAGGCACTGTCGATCACGCAAGCTCGGAGAGCCCTGGCGTGTCGCGGCGGCGGCCGACATCGCGGATCGGCGGTGCACCGAACAGGCGGGCATATTCTCATCATCTTCGCAAACGCTCTCCTCAAGCGCGGCGAAAATGGACCTCTAAAAATCCCTTGATCAAAACGGATACCCTAGGTCTTTGTTTTCATGCATGTCGTTCTCGACCTGCATTAGCCAAGGACTTCGCCACGATGCCGTCCCGGCAAGACGATTGCATCGAGCGCGATGCGGCCGGGACCGAATACCACTAGAGTCAGCGCCATCGCCGCCCAAGGCAAGTGGAAGTTAGCCCAGCCATCGGGAACAGTGAGTTGAATGATGCCGGTCATCACCAACAGTCCAAGGGCGGCGAAGCGGGTGCCGAGGCCAAGCACAAGCAGGATCGGCAGGATGATTTCGGCGAGGCCCGATGCCGTGGCCATGGCGGGGGGGAAAGGATAGGGGATTTCATTGCCGAATATGTGCAGCTTGAACTCTTCCTCGAACAGATAGTGCGCGCCGTTCGACAGGTGCAAAAAGCCGTCCCATTTGGTCAGACCGGAATAGAAGAATGGCACCGCCAGCGCAAAGCGCATCGCCAGCAGCGGCAGCGAACGTGGAATGGCGGCGAGCAAACCTTCGGCGTGCTGGACAAGAGCCAGCAGCGAGGACAGCCTGCCTCGTGGCGCGGTAACGGCTTCGGTCATCATGACGCTTCCCCCTGTTCTGAATTGAAGGCGCGGAACGCGCCCAGAGTGACGAGGCCGACCAGCGCGGCGCCGAAGTCGAAAATGCTTGCCTGCTCGAATGCGATCTCGGCCGCCTCGCCCAGAGTCGCGCCGGCACTCAGGGCCTTGAGGAAGGCCACGTCCTGCGCCGGCAGGACATGGACGTCGACGATCAGTTCGGGCCGTACCAGGAGTACGGCTTCCCCCCTCCACTCCGTTACCGGCAGCACATTGTGGTCCTGATGCGAGGCCCAGATGGAGCCGATCGGATATTGCGATGCGACCAGTTCCGCCGAGGGATGCAGTTCCATTCGCAATTGCGCCAGCGTCTCGGGGGCGAGCTTGGTCAACGCCGGCAGCGCAAGTGGCACCTCGTCGGCGGCGTGGTAGGCGCGCGTCCAGGCCGCTTCCAGCCTCGCCACATCGGCAAGGTAGGTCACGGACTTCGCAGGTTCGAACGCGGCGATGAAATCGGCGAAGTCGTCGCCATAGCTGATGATTAGCGGCGAGGCCGGCTTGTTGTCCTGCGCATAGGCGCGGGCCATGCCGGTGAAGAATTCCGTGCCGACCAGGAGTTCGGTCACGGGAAAGCGCTGCGCCAGGGCCTTTGTAAGCCCGACGAAGACATTGTTGCGGTAGACGGCGAAGCGGACGGCGTCGGCGCACCCGCGGGCACTGGTCACGCCAGTCGGTATCGGCTTGCTCGCATCGAGCAAAGCCGCGGCGAAGGCATCCAGGCTGGTCATGAAAGCCATGATCATGCGGCCCGCGTGTTGTTGCGCCGCGTGGCTTCCGCCGCGATCAGTTCGTCGGTGCGGATCGCCTCGGCCTGCAGTGTGGTGAAATCGGGCACGTCGTTGTCCCATTCGATCAGTGTTGGCATCGGGCCGGTGCGCGACAGCGTGTGCCGGTAGAGCGCCATGACATCGGTCCTGACCGGAGAGCCATGCGCGTCGATGAGCAGGCGGTCGCCGGCGCCGTCGACGCTTTCGTCATAGCCGGCGAGGTGGATCTCGCCGACGCGGCCGACCGGAAAGCGGTCGATGTAGGCCCTGGGATCGAGCCGGTGATTGACGGTGGAGACGACGACATTGTTGACGTCGAGCAGCAAGCCACAGCCGCTGCTTTCGGCAATCGCTTCGAGGAAATCGATCTCGTCGATGGTGCTTTCCTCGAACAGCACATAGGTCGACGGGTTCTCCAGCAGCAATTGCCGGCCGATCGCCTGCTGCGCTTCGTCGACATGGTCGATCACGCGTGCCAGGGTCTCGCTGGTGTACGGCAGCGGCAACAAATCGTTGAGGAAGCCGGTATCATGCGTTGACCAGGCGAGATGTTCGGAAAAGCTCCGCGGCCGGTAACGATCGATAAGACCACGTAGCCGCTTCAAGTGCGCCCTGTCGAGCGGCCGGGCCGAACCGATAGACAAGCCGACGCCGTGCAGCGACAGCGCATAAAGTTCTGCGATGGCTTCGAGGAAGCGGTGTGGCGGGCCGCCAGCGCCCATGTAGTTCTCGGCGTGGACCTCGAAGAAGCCGATGTCGGGCCGCTGCTCCAGTATGTGGTTATAGTGCTCGGGCTTCAAGCCGAGCCCGGCACGCGACGGCAGGCAGAACATACGGTTTGTTGGGGCGATCACGGCGGTCCCTCGCGATGAATCGACGGCAAGAGGGGAGGCTTGGCGGACCTCCCCGCCGCTGACGTCAGCTCTTGATCGGCTCGAGCGAACCCTTATGACCATCGATGTTCATACCGGTGCAGGTGCCAGCCGGCACGGCCTTCCAGGAATTGCCCTGATAGTCCATCGTCGAGGTACCCGCGCATGTCGTGCCAGCTCCGGCGGCGCAATCGTTCTGACCCTTCAGCGCGACGCCGTAGCATTTTTCGTTGCCAACCATCTTGGAAGCGGGGATCGGACCGGCGAAGGCAGCCGTGGCCATTGCGGTGGTGAGCGAACCGGCGAGTGCCAGGGCTAGGGTGGAACGATTCATGAAGTCATCTCCTCTTCTTCGCAGGCCATTGTCGGCTGCGTGACAATCAATTCGGAATTGTCGGCGGTGCCGTTACGGTGTTCGTCGATCACGATCTCGTGAAT
>NZ_RZOM01000671.1:0-3425 GCF_003999175.1 Mesorhizobium sp. M7A.F.Ca.ET.027.03.2.1
AGGGGCGAGCGAACGCGCCGACATGCCGCAAGTGCAGCGCCTCGCCGTCGACAGCCTCAACGGGCAGGGCAAGACCGTCTCAGTGCTGGTCGCCGACGGCGTGGTGGCAGGACTGATCGCCATGCGCGACGAGCCGCGGCCGGATGCGGCGGCCGGCATTGCGGCGCTGAAGGCCGAGGGCATCCGCACGATCATGCTGACCGGCGACAATCGCCGCACGGCCGAAGCCATCGCCGCTTCCCTCGGGATCGAGGCGCGGGCGGAGTTGTTGCCTCAGGACAAGCAGCGCATCATCGGTGAATTGCAGCGCGAAGGGCTGAAGGTCGCCAAGGTCGGCGATGGCATCAACGATGCGCCGGCGCTCGCCGCCGCCGACATCGGAATCGCCATTGGCGGCGGCACCGATGTGGCGCTGGAGACGGCGGACGCGGCGATCCTGCATGGCCGCGTCATGGACGTCGCGCGCATGGTAAGACTGTCGCGGGCGGTGATGGCCAATATCGGCCAGAACATCAGCGTTGCGCTCGGGCTGAAGGCGGTGTTCCTGGTCACCACCATTTTGGGTATCACCGGCCTGTGGCCGGCGATCCTGGCCGATACCGGCGCCACGGTGCTGGTCACCGCCAACGCCATGCGCCTGCTGCGCTGGCGCGGGTGAAGTGGTCTATTCCGCCGGAGCCGTCAGCGGCGGCGTGGCGTTGCTGCGCCCTTCCCAGACATAGGATGCCAGCGCCACCGCGACGGCGACCAGCATGGCGATGGCGCCCAGCAGCGGCAGGCTGCGGTAGCCATAGCCGCTGTTCAGCATCGCGGCGCCCAAAGACGCGGCCAGCGCGATGCCGACATTGAAGCCGGACGGAATGAGCGACGAGGCGAGGTTCGAGGCGTCCGCCGTCCAGGCCAGGATGCGGGTCTGGATCGGTGTGCCGATGGCGAAGTTGAGGCCGCCCCAGATGACGATCGCCACAACCATCGGCAGGGGATAGGGGCTGACGGCGTAGATGACGGCCAGCGTCACCGCCTGCAAGGCCAGCATGGTGATTAGCGACGGCATCAGCTTCCAGTCGGACAGCTTGCCGCCGAGGAAGACGCCGAGCGTGGCGCCGACGCCGTTGAGCAGCAGCACCCACGGCACCAGGTTCTCGTCGAGCCCGGTGACCTCCAGCAGTGTCGGGGTGATGTAGGTGAACAGGCCGAACTGGCCGATCATCAGCATCAGCATCAGGATCAGCGAAGTCCAGACCTGCTGGCGGGCCAGCACACGGACCTCGCGGGCGAAACCGGCAGGCTTGGCCGATGAGCCGGTGGTGCGCGGCAACAGGGCTGCCATGGCAAGCGTCGCCGCCACGCCGAGCGCGCACATCACCCAGAAGGTGGCGCGCCAGCCCCAGATGTTGCCGATCGCGGTGCCGGCCGGCACGCCGATGACGTTGGAGACGGTGAGGCCAGACAGGATGACGGCGACAGCCATGCCGCGCTGGTCCTCGCGCACGAGACCGACGGCGACGACCATGGCGAGGCCGAAATAGGCGCCATGCGCGACCGCCACGGCAATGCGCAACAAAAGCATCGAGGTGAAGTCGGGCGCCAGCGCGCAAGCCGCCTGGCCGATGGTGAAGGCGATGGCGAGGCCGAGCAGCAGGCTCTTGCGCGACAGCGACTTGGTGGCGAGCGCCAGCAGTGGACCGCCGATGGCGATGCCGCAGGCATAGCCGGAGACGAGATAGCCGGCCGAGGGAACCGAGACGCCGAGCCCCTCCGCCACTTGCGGCAGCACGCCGGCAATGACGAATTCGGTGGTGCCGAAAGCAAAGGCGGCAATGAACAGGGCGATGAGCGGAAGCGACATGGGGAAGCCTTAGCTGGAACGGCCTCAAACCACGGATGAGCGTCGCGGGCAATCCAGAAATTTTTGTCGCGAGTTTAGGTTTTCTTCAGTGGGGGCGCGAGGCGATGAAGCGCCAATCTCCCTCACGAGGGGGAGATCGGCTGCTTCTCAGCTCGCCTTCAACCTGGATCCAGTCAGCAGACCGCGCTCTTCGAGCACCGGATAGGCCATCGAGGCCAGCAGCGAATTGATCTGCTTCAGGTCGCGGATGGTGTCGAGATGGATCGAGCTGGTCTCGACGCTCTTGGCAGTGCCGTCGCGCAGGCGCACGAAATGGCTGGCGCTGGTTTCTTTTTCGCGGTCGCGAAGCCGGTCTTTTTCCAGCACCAACTGGCGGGCGGTCTCGGGATCGCGCGACACCAGAACGTTGAAGGCAAGCCGCGCATTGGCCAGCACCGAGCTATGGAAGGCGCACAGCTCGGCCCAGCCCTCGTCGGTGAATTCCAGTCCGCGCTCGAACTTCTTTTTCACATGCACCAGCATGTTGCGCACGATGATGTCGCCGACCTGCTCCAGCTTGACGCAGGCGCCGATCAGCTCCTGGCAGCGCAGCGCCTCGTCCTCGGTCAGCGCGTTCCTGGTCAACTTGGCGAGGTAGAGCTTGATCGCGGCGTGCTTGCGGTCGACGCGGTCGTCGAGTGCGGCCAGCGCTTTAATCTTGTCGGCGTCGGCGCTTTCATAGAGTTCGATGATGCGCTTGAGCATGATCTCGATCGTCTCGCAGACCCGCACCACCTCGCGGGTGGCATTGGCAAGCGCCTGGCTCGGCACGTCGAGCGCGCTTTCGTTGAGCGCGGACAGCTCGACGACGTCAAGCGAGGCGGCCGGCACGGGCTTGGTGCCAAGTGCGACGATCTTCTCCGAAGCGCGGTAGACAAACCCTGCCAGCGGCAGGCCGGCGAGCAGGATCAGCACATTGAACAGGATGTGGGCATTGACGATCTGGTCCGCCGCCGTCGAACCGAGAAAGGCGAAGTGCGGCCTGAAGATCATGACCAGGATCAGCATGACAAGCGAACCAAGCCCGCGCATCAGGAGGTTGCCGATCGGCACGACGCGCACCTCGGGGCTCGACGAGCGGGTCAGCATCGGCGCGATGATCGAGGAGCCGAGATTGACGCCGAGGATAAGAACAACGCCGAGTTCAGGCGTGATCAGGCCGCGGCCCGCCAGCGTCGCCATCAACAGCACCGCCGCGATGCTCGACTGGAACAGCCAGGTGATCAGCGCCGCCAGCAGATAGGCGGTGATGGAATCGGTCGAGAAGTAGTTGATGATGACCGGCATGAGCTGGCTGTTGCGCAGCGGCTCAGACGCCTGTCCGATCATCTCCAGCGACAGGATCAAAAGGCCGATGCCGACCAGAATGCGGCCGGTCTGGCGCCAGTCGCGCCGCTCGGTGGCCATGAACATGACCGTGCCGGTGATCAGGCACAGCGGCACCAGCAAGGTGAGGTCGAAGGTCAGCAGCTTGACCACCAGCGCAGAGCCGATCTCGGCGCCGCGCACTGCCAATTGGCCCGCGGCGCCCGAGACG
>NZ_RZOM01000672.1:0-3424 GCF_003999175.1 Mesorhizobium sp. M7A.F.Ca.ET.027.03.2.1
GGCGATATCTGTTCGAGTGCCTTATGCACGATTCGACCCTGGATGCGCGAGAGCATGTCGGCAAGTCTGCTGACATCGAGCAGGCCGGTGGCCGCATCGGCACGTGTCGCCTGAAGCAGGATGTGGTCCGGTTCATGGCTGCGCAGCACGTCGTAGATCAGGTCGGTCGAGACCGTGACCTGGCGACCACTCTTTTCCTGGCCCGGATGGCGTTTCTCGATCAACCCCGAAATCAGCGCGCAATTGCGGAAGGTGCGTTTGAGAAGCCAGCTGTCGGCCAGCCAGGCTTCGAGGTCATCGCCCAGCATATCCTGGTCGAAAAGGGCGCCAAGCGAGGGCTTCCTTGCTTTGAACATCGCGCCCATGTCGCCCAATGACCATATCGCCAGCGCATAGTCGGTGGCGACAAAGCCGAGCGGCCTGGCTCCTGCCCTGTCGAGACGGCGGGTGAGCAGCATGCCGAGCGTCTGGTGCGCCAGCCTGCCCTCGAACGGATAAGCCACCAGATAATGGCGGTTGCCTCGTGGAAAGGTCTCGATCAGCAGGTCATCGCGTTTGGGCAGCACCGATTTGTCGGCCTGGAATCGCAGCCAGTCGGCGACCTGCTCGGGCAGCTTCTTCCATCGCTGCGGGTCGTCCAGCATGATGCGGACCTGTTCGGCGAGATAGGTCGAAAGCGGGAACTTGCCGCCACCATAGTAAGGCACCTTGGCATCGCTGCCGGGCGCGTTCGAGACGAAGCATTCATTCTCGCGGATGCCTTCGAAGCGGAGAACCTTGCCGGCGAACATGAAGGTGTCGCCATGCGTTAGCGTTTCGAGGAAGGCCTCCTCGATCTTGCCGAGAACCCTGCCGCCGCGCGACGCCGCGCCCTTGCTGCCCGCTTGCACATAGCGCACGTTAAGCGCCGGCACCTCGATGATGGTGCCGACATTCAGCCGGTATTGCTGGGCGATACGAGGATTGGACACCCGCCAGAACCCATCCTTGTTCAGGCGTATGCGGGCGTAGCGCTCGTAATTCTTGAGCGCATAGCCGCCGGTGGCGACGAAATCGATGACGCGGTCGAATGTCGTCCGGTCGAGGCTGACATAGGGCGCAGCCGTACGCACTTCCTCGAACAGGTCATCGGCACGGAATGGCGCGCCGCAGGCGCAGCCGAGCACATGCTGGGCCAGCACATCGAGCCCGCCATCGATCAAGGGAGGCGTGTCCTGCGCGCCGAGATAGTTGGCGTCGAGGGCGGCCCGGCATTCCAGCACCTCGAAGCGATTGGCGGGAATGAGGATCGCCTTGGACGGCTCGTCCATGCGGTGGTTGGCGCGGCCGATGCGCTGCGCCAGCCGGCTCGCCCCCTTCGGCGCACCGACATGCACAACCAGATCGACATCGCCCCAGTCGATGCCGAGGTCGAGCGTCGAGGTGGCGACGATGGCGCGCAGTGCGTTTTCCCCCATCGCCTTTTCGACGCGCCGGCGCTGGGCGACGTCGAGCGAACCGTGGTGCAGCGCGATCGGCAAAGTGTCCTCGTTGACCCGCCACAATTCCTGGAACAGCAACTCCGCCTGACTGCGCGTGTTCACGAACAGCAGGGTCGTCTTGTGGCGCTTGATCTCGCGATAGATTTCCGGCGTGGCGTAGCGCGCGGAATGTCCCGCCCAAGGCACGCGCTCTTCGGAATCGAGGATGGAAATCTCCGGTTTAGCTCCCCCGGTGACGACGATCAGTTCGGCCATGCTATGGCCGGTCGGACCCTTGGGCGGATTCTGGCTGACCAGCCAGCGCCGCAACTCGTCCGGTTCGGCCACCGTCGCTGACAGGCCGATCGTCTGCAGGCCGGGGACAAAGCTGCGCAGCCGCGCCAGGCCGAGCGCCAGCAGATGCCCGCGTTTCGACGTCACCAGCGAGTGCAACTCGTCGAGCACGACGTAGCGCAGATCCTCGAAGAAGCGTCTTGCATCGCCTGCCGCAATCAGCAGCGCCAGTTGCTCGGGCGTGGTCAGCAGGATGTCGGGCGGCACCAGCTTCTGGCGCTGGCGCTTGTGGGCGGGAGTGTCGCCGGTGCGCGTCTCGATGGTGACGGGAAGGCCGATTTCCTCCACCGGCTTGCCGAGATTGCGCTCAATATCGACGGCAAGCGCCTTCAGCGGCGAGATGTAGAGCGTGTGGATACCGCGACGCGCCTGGCCCGGCTTTCTCTTGGGCCGGTTGGCCAGTTCAGTGAGCGAAGGCAGGAACCCGGCCAGCGTCTTGCCGGCACCGGTCGGCGCAATCAGCAGGACTGATTGCCCGGCCTGGGCTTTCGCCAGAAGTTCGATCTGATGGGCGCGCGGCGACCAGCCTTTCTCGCCAAACCATCTGAGGAATGGTTCGGGCAGGGCCACGGCGGCATTCTGTTCGGCAAGGCGCGGCTGCTCTGTCACCCGCCAGAGGTAGCGCGACGGCACGCGAACGCCAAGGAAAATCGGAACAAAAGGTGATCGAGGTGAGCTTTCCTCGCCCCGTTTACGGGGAGAGGATGCCGGCAGGCAGGTGAGGGGCAGCGCGAACCATCAAATGCTGGCACTGCCCCTCATCCGCCCTTCGGGCACCTTCTCCCCGTGAACGGGGCGAAGGAAGAAAGGCTACGGCCTCCTGAACCCGGTCGGACCGCCGTAAAGATATCCGATGCGGGCGACGGCGTCCTTCAGTCCTTCGCGCGACACCAGCATGGTGTGGCCGTTGGCGTGGATCATCGTGTCGGCGTCGGTCATGACGGCGACATGGCCCTTCCAGAACACCAGATCGCCGCGTCGCAACCCGGAGAAATCAGGTCCCGGTTCGAGCGGCTCGCCAAGTGTCGCCGCCTGCATGTCGGAATCGCGCAGCACGTCTCTGCCGGCCATGCGCATCGCCAATTGCACCAGACCCGAACAGTCGATGCCGAAACCGGAAGTGCCACCCCAGAGATAGGGCGTGCCGAGAAACGCTTCGGCAACTGCGACATAGTCGGAGGCAGCTTCACTGAGCGGCCGCAGATGACCCGCAATCAGCGTCTCCCCGGAAGGCAGGACCGCATAGTGCGTACCGCGTGTCTCGGCGGCCTCCGTCACCGTCACCGTCGATCCCATCGACAATTGTCCGGCGATTGGAAAGCGCAGATCCGGCCCGGGGTAGAGGAAGGTGCGCGGCACGCAGACGATGTGCGTCGGCGCATGGTCCCGTTTGCCCAGCACCGTGTCGGCGACGTAGCCGACATAGCCGTCGCGTTCGGCCTGGACCCACGCCCAGCCCTCAGCGACATCGAAGACCAGGACATCGTCGCCGAACAGCGCTTGCGTGTTGACGCTGGCGTCCGGCCGCGGCGCCTTGCGCATATCGGCCACTGACGCGGTGACCCGCGCCGGCCGGACGCCAGCGTCAACACGCAAGCGCTGTTCGGCGA
>NZ_RZOM01000673.1:0-3424 GCF_003999175.1 Mesorhizobium sp. M7A.F.Ca.ET.027.03.2.1
GGGTGATCTCGGGTTGGCCGAATTTGGCCGTGTCGGCGGCGATAATGAAATCGCACATCATGGCCAACTCGCAGCCGCCGCCGAGTGCATAGCCCGCTACCGCCGCAATAATAGGCTTTCGCGCCCGCGTCAGTTCCTCCCAGCCGACGAAGAAGTCCTGGGCGTAGGCGTCCGCGTAGGAGATGGACTGCATCTCCTTGATATCGGCGCCGGCGGCGAAAGCCTTTTCGGAACCGGTGATGACCATGGCGCCGACACCGGGATCGGCGCTGAACCCGTTCACGGCCGCCACCACCTCGGTCAGAATCTGCGAATTCAGCGCGTTGAGCGCCTGCGGCCTGTTCAGCGTGATCAGCCCGACCTTGCCGTGCGTCTCGGTGATGATCGTCTCATAGGTCATGGCTGCTTCTCCTTGCTCACGCTCGTCTAGAGCGGTTCATCGTTTCACGGAACGCAGAACCGCTCCATCTCCTTGTCTCGACGCAATTCTCGACGGAAAACCGTTCCCACTTTTCCTGGAATTACTCTGACTCATCGCTGACATGTCCGGCAATAAAAGGTCGATCGGCCGCTCTGCACGACACGTTCGATGTGGCCGCCGCAGCCGGGTTTGGAACAGGCCTCCCCCTCGCGGTCGTAGACGGCGAAGGCGTGCTGGAAATAGCCCAGCGACCCATCGGTCTGCATATAGTCCCGCAGTGAGGAGCCACCGGCTGCGATCGCATCCGATATCACCGAACGAATGGCTTGCGCGAGGTGTTCGCTTTGGGCCTGGGCTTTCTTTCCGGGCCTGGCGATCGTGCCCGCCTCGCGCAGCGGCGACAGGCCGGCACGCCACAACGCCTCCGACACATAGATGTTGCCGAGCCCGGCGATCAGCCTCTGGTCGAGAAGCGCTGCCTTCAGTGGTGATCGCCGCCCCTTCATCAATGAGGCGAGCAGCGCACCGTCCAATGTGTTGCCCGTTGGCTCGACGCCAAGTCCAGCCAGCATCGGATGAACGTCCGGCCCATCCGCAAATAGCATGAAGCCGAAGCGGCGTGGATCATTGAAGATCACGCGGGATCGGGCGCCGGCCGGAGACACGACATGGAAGACGACGTGGTCGTGATTGGAGCTCTTCGAACGGTCGTGCTGGAAGATGCCGGGCATCTCGCTGCCATCCGCCGTCTCGATGCGAAATGAGCCCGACATGCCGAGATGGCAGATCAGCACGGGGCCGCCTTCCAGGTCCATCGTCAGATATTTGGCCCGGCGGCCGAGTGCCGTGATCGTCTTGCCGGTCAGCCGCTGCGCGAATTTCTCGGGAAATGGAAAGCGCAGATCCGGTCGGCGCGCCTCGACGCGGGCGATGGTGGCGCCTTCCAGAACCGGCTGCAGTCCGCGCCGGACGGTTTCGACCTCCGGCAATTCAGGCATGACCGCCGATCGCCGTATAGAAAGACGTGCCGTAGCGTCCGGGCGCCATCCCGAGATGCTCGGCCACGGTCTCCCCAATGTCGGCGAATGTCGTTCTCAGTCCGATGTCGCCGCCCTTGAGACCCGGTCCAGTGCCGATCACCGGAATGCGCTCGCGAGTGTGATCGGTCCCGCCCCAGGTCGGGTCGTTGCCGTGGTCGGCCGTCAGGATGAGAAGATCGCCCTGCCGGAGCCTCGCAAATGCCTCCGGCAGCCGCAGGTCGAAGGCCTCGAGCGCGGCAGCATAGCCTGCGACATCGCGGCGGTGACCGAATTCGGTGTCGAAGTCGACGAAATTGGCGAAGACGAGGTCACCGTCGCCGGCATCATCCATCGCACCCAGCGCCTCGTCGAACATCGCCATGTTGCCTGCCGCCTTGCGCACTTGCGAAATTCCGCGATGGGCGAAGATGTCGCCGATCTTGCCGACGGCGATGACACGGCTGCCACGTGCCGTCAGCCGGTCGAGCAGGGTCGGTTCCGGCGGGGGCACGGCGTAGTCATGACGGTTGTATGTCCGTTCGAAAGTGGCGGTGGTTTGGCCGACGAATGGCCGCGCGATCACCCGTCCGATCCTCAGCGGGTCAACCAGCCTGCGCACCACCTGGCAGAATTCATAAAGCCGGTCGAGGCCGAAATGGACTTCATGCGCGGCGATTTGCAGGACCGAGTCGACCGACGTGTAGCAGATCGGCTTGCCGGTCCGGATGTGCTCCTCGCCGAAGCGCTCGATGATCTCGGTGCCCGGCGCATGGCAATTGCCGAGAATGCCCGGCACCTTGCCTTCGCGAATGATAGCCTCGGTCAGTTCGGCCGGAAAGGCCGGAACCGTATCCGGGAAATAGCCCCAGTCGAGGCGCACCGGCAGGCCGGCGATTTCCCAATGGCCGGATGGTGTATCCTTGCCGCTCGAAACCTCCTGTGCGGCGCCGTGAAAGGCAGTTGGGAGCAGATCCGCCCCGCTGTTGGCAAACCCCAGCCCCGTCGCGGTTTCGGCGGCCTTGCCAAGCCCGAGCGACGCCATGTGAGGGACAAACAGCGGTCCACTGCGAAGCCCTTCGCGATCCGCACGGCCCTCCGCACAGGCCTCTGCGATGTGCGCGAATGTGTTGGCGCCGGTGTCACCGTAGCGGTCAGCGTCGGCCGCGCCGCCGATGCCGAAGGAATCCAGAACGAAGAGGAAAGCGCGCGCCATCGATTTGTTGCCAGTTTGACCGACCAGACATAGGGTTCCGCGACTTCATTGGCAATTCGGAAACCAAACGGCAACGGCTTGGCGTGATAGTCCAGTGCACTGGGATGGGCATGGATCGAGGACAACAGACTGTGGTTCCTGTCATGAGGGTTGCGCTGAAGACTTATGCCGCTCTCCTGCTGGCGCAGGTCGGGCTCTGGTCCAGTCCGGCGCATGCCGACTGGCGTGATGATATCGGCACGTTTCGCATCGGCATCGTTGCCGAGCCAGGCGCCGGCAACTCCGTTCCGGGGCTGGCTGTGTTGACCGACGCCTACACCAAGGCCTTGGGCATGAAGGTCGAGTTTGTCGTTGCCCGCAACTATGCCGCGCTGATCGAGGCGCAGGCCGATGCCCGCATCGAATATGCGATCTATTCGGCCACCGCCTATGCAACGGCCTCGCAGCGCTGCTTATGTATCGAGCCGCTTGTCGCTCCGGTCGATTCAGACGGCGCGATCGGCATCCGCTCCGTTCTGCTGACGCGGGACGGCAAGCTGCTCGACCTTGCGGCGATGGACAGCCATCGTATCGCCATGGCGCCTTCGGACAGCGTCGGCGGTTCTCTCCTGCCATTGGCGGCGTTGGCCGCGGAATGCCGAAAGATCGCGGAAGATGCACCGTTTCTGGCCCGTACCGATTCGGCCGCGGCGGCCGAGACGATGCTGGTCGACGGCAAGGCCGATGGCCTGTTCGGCTGGGTGACGGCCGCTGCCGACGGCCCGCGAGAAC
>NZ_RZOM01000674.1:0-3420 GCF_003999175.1 Mesorhizobium sp. M7A.F.Ca.ET.027.03.2.1
GGGTTTGGCATCCACCAAGAGGTGCTGACTGCCGAAGAGGTGGCGGCGCTTGAGCCGGGCCTGCCGGCGACAGCAGCGCATGGCGTGTATTTTCCCGACTCGATCAATGTCACCGATCCGGCAATGGTGATGCGGCGGTTGCTGGGCGCGGTGAGTGCCCGTGGTGCATCGGTGAAGCAGGCTGAGATCACCGGGCTGCAGGTCGAGGCTGACGGTGTCCAGCTCAGCGGACCCGGCGTTCGCATCAAGGCTGGCACGGTGGTGATCGCCGCCGGTGCACGGTCGCGCGCACTGGCCGCGCAGGCCGGCGACAGGATTCCGCTCGAGACCGAGCGCGGCTATCATCTGGAATTCCAGACCGACGCGCCGTTGCTCAACCGACCCGTCTGTCCCGTCGATCTTGGTTTCTACCTGACGCCGATGGCTGGCCGCTTGCGGGTCGCCGGCACCGTCGAACTCGGCGGCCTGGTCGCGCCCCCAAATCCGCGCCGGCTGGCGCTGCTTGACCGTGGCGCCAGGCAAATTTTTCCCAGGCTCGGCTCGCCTGCCTCGCAATGGCTCGGCTTCCGGCCGTCCCTGCCGGATTCCAGGCCGGTCATCGGCGCTTCGCGCGGCAGCTCCCGGGTAATTCATGCTTTCGGGCACGGCCATCTCGGCCTGACGCTGGCTCCGATCACCGCGCGGCTGGTCGCCGACTTGATCGGCGGACGCGGCGATCCGGCTCGGCTCGCACCTTTCGCGGCGGGCCGTTTCGGCCGTTGATCGACCGATGCCCTCGATCTGAGCTAGTGCGCGAAAACCTGCTCCAGTGAGCGAAAGCCCTTGAATTCCAAGGCATTGCCCGAGGGGTCGCGGATGAAAAGCGTTGCCTGTTCGCCGGGCTCGCCCTTGAAACGCACCATCGGCCGTTCCAGCCAGTCGATGTCGTCGCGCGCCTCCAGCCGCGTCGCCAGGCGCTGCCAGTCGTCCATCAAGAGCACGGCGCCGAAATGCGGGATTGGCACGACAATGCCGTCGACCTTGCCGTCACTGGGGGCCTGTGCGGCCTGCGGACGCAGATGCGCCGACATCTGGTGGCCGTAAAGATCGAAATCGACCCAGGTCGCCGATGAACGGCCGATCGCACAGCCCAGCACCTCGCCATAGAAAACGCGGGTTTCATCGAGATCACGGACCGGGAAGGCGAGATGGAAAGGCGTCATCGAAATGCTCCGTGCAGGCTGCGAACCGATTTTGCGTCACAGGGTTCGCGGTTTTGAACCGCCCACCCTGCATTTTGATTGAAGCCTATGCCATTGCACAAGCCGGACCGGAACAATAGATGGGTGGGCAACGGCCGCACACCGGCCGCACCAGCAGGATTTCAGGCATGACCGATATATCAGACGCAGCAAAATTGACCGACCGCGTCGCGGCCTTGGTCGAGGCTGCCAAGAAGGCCGGCGCCGATGCCGCCGACGCCGTGGCCGTGCGCGGCCGCTCGACCGGCGTGTCGGTGCGTCTCGGCAAAGTCGAGGCTACCGAAGCCTCCGAGAGCGAGGATGTCGCGCTGCGTGTTTTCGTCGGCGGCCGCGTGGCGAGTGTCTCGGCGACAGCGGCGTCCGACCCGAAAACGCTGGCCGAACGCGCTGTTTCCATGGCGAGAGTCTCGCCTGAGGATCCCTATCAGGGGTTGGCCGACCCGGCATTGCTGGCCAAACAGACACGCGATCTCGATCTGTTCGACGCCACCGAGGTGTCCGCCGACCAGTTGAAGGAAGCCGCATTGGCGGCGGAGGCGGCAGCGCTTGGCGTCAAGGGCGTGACCAATTCGGCCGGCGCCAGCGCCGGTGCCGGCCTCGGCGGCCTGGTGCTGGCCACCTCGCACGGCTTCCTCGGCCACTATGTCGGCTCGCGGTTCTCGCGCTCGGCCAGCGTCATCGCCGGCGAGGGCACCGGCATGGAGCGCGACTATGAATTCTCATCGCGCCAGCACTTTGCCGATCTCGATGCGCCCGAGGACATCGGCCGCAAGGCCGGAGAACGCGCGGTGCGCCGCATCGGCGCGCGCAAGGCAGCGACCGGGCCGGTCGACGTGGTGTTCGACCCGCGCGTCGCGCGCGGCATCGCCGGCCATCTTGCCGGCGCCATCAACGGCGCCTCGGTGGCGCGCAAGACCTCGTTCCTGCGCGACATGATGGGCAGGCAGGTGGCCGCGTCCGCCATCACCGTCACCGACGAGCCGCTCAGGCGGCGTGGCCAGGCCTCGCGTCCGTTCGACGGCGAAGGCGTCGAGGGCGAAAAGCTGCTGATGGTCGAGAAGGGCGTGCTCAACCACTGGTTCCTGTCGACCTCGGCCGCAAGGGAACTGGGCCTCGTCACCAACGGCCGCGGCGCGCGCGGCGGCTCCTCCGTGACGCCATCCTCCACCAATCTCGCCATCGAACCGGGCGAGCGGTCGCCGGAAGAGCTGATCAAATCGCTCAGGACCGGCTTCTACGTCACCGAAGTGTTCGGCCAGGGCGTCGACATGATCACCGGCGAATACAGCCGTGGCGCCTCGGGTTTCTGGATCGAGAACGGTGAACTGGCCTATCCGGTCGCCGAGGTCACCATCGCGTCGAACCTGAAGACCATGTTCCTCAACATGGTGCCGGCCGATGACCTCGACCGCAATTTCGGCACCGCGGCGCCGACGCTCCTGATCGAAGGCATGACCCTTGCCGGAGCATGACCTCACCATAGCCGGGGCCATCTCCGGCGCCTCTGGGGACTTGCCGCTGCTGCGCGATGCTGCCCGCGAGGCGGGGCTCATCGCCATGCGCTACTTCGGCAACAGCCCGCAAGTCTGGATGAAGGGCGGCACATCGCCGGTCAGCGAGGCCGACCATGCCGCCGACGCCTATCTGCGCGAAACGCTGCTGGCGGCGCGGCCGGACTATGGCTGGCTGTCGGAAGAGACGGTCGACGATCCGGTCCGGCTTTCGGCACGCCGCACCTTCGTCGTCGACCCGATCGATGGCACGCGCGGTTTTCTGGAAGGCCAGCGCACCTGGTGCGTCAGCGTCGCCGTCGTCGAGCGTGGCCGTACGCTGGCCGGCGTGCTGGAATGCCCGGCGATGGAGGAGACCTATTGGGCGCTGCCCGGCCAGGGCGCCTTCCGCAACGGCAAGCGCATTGCGGTTCGCAAGCTGGCGGACACGGCCGAGATTTCCGGGCTGAAGCAGTTGACCGACCTGATGCCGGCCGAATGGCAGGCGCGGCTGAAGCGGGCGCCCTACAGCCCGTCGCTCGCCTATCGGCTGGCCATGATCGCCAATGGCTCGCTGGATGCCACTTTCGTCAAGCCGAACGCGCATGACTGGGATATCGCGGCGGCCGACCTCATCCTGCGCGAGGCCGGCGGCCAGCTGCTCGACCAGCATGGCCGTGCTCCACTTT